>CAYIBG010000121.1:0-6407 GCA_964361365.1 uncultured Ignavibacteriaceae bacterium
TGGACCTCCGACTTTTTGGAAAGGATTTGGGGGCGGGTAGTCGGAGGTCTCTCACTTGAAGTCTAGCCAAAGAGGAATTTCCTAACTTTGCTCTCCATCCTTCGCTCGTCAACGAAATCCATAACAAATCTCTGATATTCCTTGCCGCTCGAGAACAGATTATTCCTTAATCGGATATTTGCTTCAGTATTTTCAAGCGTGGAAGAGATCCAATCACGATAGTCTGTGTACACCCATTCATCGGGATTCTGGACCAACTTGGCTTTAACCGGATTCAAATGTATGTACCTGCAGACGTGTGCCAAATACTCGTCGGTTTCAATCCATCGGCTCTGGAAATCACCCTGGTAAAGATGGCCGACACGTCGATAGAGACTATTGAATGATTTAACATACGAAACCGAGAAAGATCGCATGACATTAGAAAAGTCTGATTCTATCTGAGGAGAGACCAGGAGATGAAAGTGATTTGGCATCAGACAGTATACCAATAAATCGACTTTGGCAGGTTGCAACACGGATCGAAGGCGTTCGAGGAAGAACCTGTAATTCTTATCCTCCAGGAATATTAGTTGCTGGTTGTTTCCCCGGTTATAAATGTGGTAGTAATGCTGCGGAAGGAATTCGATCTCTTGAGAAGCCATTTTGGAGTGCACCTTAAAGAACTTCGACTATCCGCCCGCAGGCCCTCCCCATAAGTCGCAGTTCGATTCTATCTACCCCCGCAGCTTCCTTCCTTTTAACAGCCTTGTCCAATGTACGATCTGCTTTTTCACTTCATGCGGCGACGTGCTTCCGGCCGACTTTTTCTGCTCGACGCTCTTTCGCGGGATAATGTAATCGAAAATCTCTTCTTCGAAGGCTTTTGAAAAATCCTGAAGAGTTTCGAGGTCGAGGTTGCCGAAATACATGCGATGTTCCACGCAATAGGAAACGATTTTGCCCGTGATTTCGTGCGCCTCGCGGAACGGGATCCCCTTCCGCACAAGATAGTCGGCCATGTCGGTCGCTGTCAGGAAGTCGGTGCGCAGCTCCTCCTCCATCCGCTTCTTGTCGAACGTGGTATGCACGAGGAGGTGTGAAAAAACGAAGAGGCATTGTCGTGTCGTATTCACGGACTCGAACATCGGAGTTTTATCTTCCTGCATATCCCGGTTGTAAGCGAGGGGAAGCCCCTTCATGACGGTCAGGAGGTTCATCAGCGATCCGTAGACGCGTCCCGTCTTTCCCCGCACAAGCTCGGCCATATCCGAGTTCTTCTTCTGCGGCATGATGCTGCTCCCCGTTGTGTAGGCGTCGCTGATGTGCGCAAAGCCGAATTCCTGGCTTGTCCAGAGCACGAGCTCCTCAGCAAATCGGCTTAAATGCATCAAGATGATACTGCAACAGGAAACGAATTCGATGAGATAGTCGCGGTCGCTCACCGCGTCGATACTGTTTTCGACAATGCCGTCGAAGTGAAGCTTCTTTGCCACCATGTGCCGGTCGATGGGAAATGATGTTCCTGCTAAGGCCGCAGCGCCGAGGGGGGATTTGTTGAATCGCTTTCGGCAGTCCTGCAATCGTTCAAAATCCCGTTCGAGCATTGAAACGTATGCAAGAAGGTGATGCGACACCAGGATTGGTTGAGCCCGCTGGACATGTGTATATCCCGGCATGATCACGCCGAAATATTTTTCTGACTTGTAGAGCATCACACGTTGCAATTGAAAAATCAACGTACTGATTTCACGGACCGCTGTCCGCAAATACAGACGTTCGTCCAGAGCGACCTGGTCGTTGCGGCTGCGAGCCGTGTGAAGTTTGCCGCCAAGCGCTCCTATTTTTTGAATCAACCTGTGCTCAACGGCGAGGTGGATATCCTCGAATTCGGCCGTGAGCTTGAATTTTCCGGTCTCGATCTCACGCTGGATCGACTTCAGAGCTGTCCGAATCCTCCGGCCTTCTGAGGCGGTGAGAACTCTTGTTGCTGAGAGCATCTCAACGTGTGCGATACTTCCCATAACATCCTCTTGAGAGAGCTGCTTGTCGATGTCGATCGAAGAAGAGAATTTGAGAGCGATTTCAGCGAGGGGCTCTTTAAAACGCGCGCCCCAAAGTGCTTGATGTGCCATATATGGAATTGGATAAAGAGATAGTTGGGAAATAGGAAAAGTGTAATGAATACCGAACTAAAATAGCGAAAAAAGATAACGAGAACAACGACCAGTTACTTCGATTTTACGGACTGAGGCAGGTTGGTTGGAGTGGGAAGTTCCTTGAAATCGGCATACGATCGGATAAACTCTTCAAGCCCTTTTGTGATTTGCTGAGCGATTTTTTTTCGGAAGGAATCATCGATGAGGAGCATTTCATCTTCCGGATTCGACAGGAATGCCGTTTCGACAAGGACATTCGGGAGCTGCGTCGGAGCATTGAGGGCAAAGTTAAAACTGCCAATGACGCCAAACTGCTTTAGTCCCAATTCCAGCATCTTTTCATACATGACGTTGGCAAGCGGCTTAAAGCCTACATAGCGGTAATAGGTGCTTGTTCCCTGGACCTGCAGCGGATCAGCGACCTCTCCTATTGAATTACAGTGAATACTCACGAGGATCTGAGCGCCGGAGGAGAGAATTTTTTCTGTGCGCTCATTCATGGTCGGGCCGGTGCTGTCCGACCGCGTCATGATGACCCGCGCACCCCTACCCCTCAGTAATGAATCAAGGTGCTGAGCCACGAGCAGGGTAACGTCCATTTCTTTCGCTGCGGTTGCACCGAGAGCTCCCTGGCTTTCGCCGCCATGTCCCGCGTCCACGGCAATACTCAGGCCGGCTAGCGAGGAATCTCGCGACGCGAGGACAGGAGGGCGTCGTACGCGAATTCGCAGGTTCGCCCCTCCATTGTAGTCAATATCGTAGCCCCAATGCTGGCGATGCTTCAGCGTGATGGTGAGGCGGTACTGGTCGCCGGAAACCTGGTTCCATTTGACGCTTTCAATCCCGCGGGCCGACAAGTGATGAGTAATCCAGTTCGTGTTCGATGTTGCACCAAAAACATCGACGACAATTGCGTTAGGATTCGTCTGCAGGTCGCTCGTAAAGGGCAGTTTTTCCGAAAGAGCTAACGTAACAAAATCGATGGAATCATTTCCCACTGAAGAAATGGAGCCCGCCAACGATCGCGGCAGCGGTTTATCGGGAGGCAGAAGCCGGGCAAACTCCTGCGGCAGCCATGCTTCCATGGACTCGGAGAGTCTGATTTTGTACTGCTGGCCCGCCTTGCCGATAATTTCCACGAGCACCCCGGCAGGGATGTAGCCAAGTTTCGCACCGCCCAGTCTGTCTGTTCCCAGGCCGGCATTCAGGAAAGGTCTGCGTCCGACGATCTCGCCGACCCGAGGCAGAGAATCGGGTGTGATCCAGAGTCTTCCCTTCGAGCGCGATTCTTCACTGCTCCAGAAACTTTTCTTGAGGTGGAACTCGACCGGCTTGCCATGAGTCTTGTTTTCTTCTTTGATCTTGTATCTTCCGACGTAGATTCCTCCAAGGCCTCCGGCTTCTCTCGGCGATAACTCTCTCATCGGAAGGCCGCTTTCAACACCGTCGATGTCAAACCAAGCTTCGAATCCCGGGCTACCTTTGAATTTTACTTCGAGGAGGTCATCCTTTGTGAGCCAGAGATCCTGCGAAGGCTCCATCATGACTTCTTCAATCCTGAGCGTGTCTTTTGGCGAGGTTTTGATTGGCTCAGACCGGACAAATACGAATTCCCTGAAGAGGGAATCCCCTAAAGGCGATTTTACGGTGAGGCGTAACGGGTTGGGTCCGATCGCCAGAGGTATCAACCCGACAAATGCCCCAGATGGATAAACTCTCGTTTCTTTTCCGTTCAGATAGGCCGTGGCGGAGGGGAGAGTGCTGGCGGCGATACGGTGTCGTGAAAAAGGCGTTAGGATGGAATCTTTTTCCGGGATAACGACTCGCAGGAAGAGCGAATCCCGCGTTCCTGTCGAATCAGAGAGGTTCTGAGCGAATGCACTTGCCGAAGCAAGAAGCAATGACCAGGCCAACAAATGTTTCATCAACATTCAATCAACATAGAAAAATCACAAACTTCAAGAAAAAAAGCCGACAACCTGACGGCCATCGGCTTGACCAGCGAGCCATGAGTTTAGCTCACTCGTTTGCGTGAAAGGCGCTTCTTCTTCGCAAAGCCGTTTTTGTTTATCTGATAGAATGTTTTCACGGGCAATCCATAAATCTTGATAAAACCCACGCTCGCTTTGTGGTCGAACTGGTCTTCTTCAGTATAGGTCGCGAGTTTTGTGTCATACAAAGAGTTGGGAGATGAGCGGCCCGCAACTTCCACGGTTCCCTTGTAAAGCTTGACCTTCACAATTCCGTTCACCGTTTTTTGAGTCTCGTTGACAAAGGCGTCCAGCGATTTCCGCAAAGGGGTGAACCATAAACCGTTGTAAATCAAATCAGCGTAATCATGGGAGATTTTTGCTTTGTAATGTGAAACTTCCTTGTCGAGAGTGAGTCGCTCAAGTTCCCGGTGTGCAAAATGGAGCACAGTAGCAGCCGGTGCTTCGTACACTTCGCGGGATTTGATCCCGACCAGTCTGTTTTCCACGAGATCCAGCCGTCCTACTCCGTTCGCGCCGGCGAGTTCGTTCAACGTGTCAAGAAGCTCAATTCCCGTCATCTTCTTTCCGTTGAGTCCTACGGGTATTCCACCGCTGAATTCGATCGTCACGTACACAGGCTTGTCGGGCGCTTTCTGGGGTGACACGGTGTGCTGATACGCGTCTTCCGGCGGCTCGATCATCGGGTCTTCCAGGATTCCGCATTCGATGGCCGTTCCCCAAATATTTTCATCGATGGAGTAAGGATTTTCTTTCGTTGCCATAACAGGAATTCCATGTTTCTCACAATATTCGATCTCTTCTTCACGCGATTTGAATTCCCATTCTCGCAGTGGAGCAAGAACCTTCAGCTCGGGTGCGAGGGCGGCGACGGAGACCTCGAAGCGAACTTGATCATTACCTTTTCCCGTGCAGCCATGCGCGACAGCAGTGCAACGCTCACGCCTGGCCACGTCCACGAGCGCTTTGGCAAGCAGCGGGCGGCCGATGGCCGTCCCCATCGGATACGAGTGTTCATACAGCGCCCCCGCCTTCAAACTGGGCCAGCAGTATTCCTCGATAAACTCCTTTCGCAGGTCCTGAATATAAACTCGTTTCGCGCCGGATTTGTAGGCTTTGTCGGCAAGGCCCGTCAATTCCTTTTTCTGGCCGAGGTTTCCCGTAACGGTAATGATGTCGGCATGGTATTTTCCCTGCAACCACTTCACAATGACGGATGTGTCGAGGCCGCCCGAATACGCGACGGCGATTTTTTCTTTCTTCAATGGAATTCTCCTCTTTGAGCGGTTTATGCTATGCGACTTGTTTCTTCATCATCAGACCCTGAAGGAATCTCATGACGTCTTTGATCTTTTTTGTGGACGTCGGCGTTACAAGAATCGTGTTGTCTCCGGCGATTGTGCCGAGAATCGCCGGATTGTGCAGACTGTCAATGATTTCGGCGACGCCTTGTGCACGTCCGGGAAGTGTTTTTACGACAACAAGAGACTCGTTTGCGTCAATTTGTTCGATTTCCAGGCCCACAAATGACTGCAGTCTCCGCTCCTCGCTTTCCACGTGCAGAACATACTTGGGACCGAGAGGTGTATTCACACGGGCGACTCCAAGGTCCTTCAAGTCCCGGGAGAGCGTTGCCTGCGTGATGTCGAACCCGGCATTTTTCAACGCTCTGCGCAATCCCTTCTGCGTCCCAACGGCCTGATGAGTAATAATCTGCTTCATCGCTGTATGACGACCCTGCTTGTTCACGACGAAACAGTTTCCATCGAATGAAGGTCTGAAGCCGAAAATTTCTTTTTTCCGTCCATCCTGAATCCACAAAGCATTGCGAGAATGGCTTTTTGCACGTGAAGACGATTTTCACCCTGGTCGAAAATAATGGATTTTCCGCCTTCCATAACATCGTCGGTAATTTCTTCACCCCGATGGGCGGGTAAACAATGCATGACAACACAGTTCGGTTTAGCCAGAGATAAAAGTTTCCGGTTTATCTGGTAGCCTTTGAATGCTTTTCGACGGCGAGCGCGCTCTTTCTCCTGCCCCATGCTCACCCAGACGTCTGTGTAAAGAACATCTGCATCGACAGCGGCCTGCTTCGGGTCTTTCACAATTTCAATGTTGCTGACCTTGGACTTCTTCGATGACTCGAGAATTCCCTTATCCGGCAAAAATCCCTTCGGTGCGGCGAGGACGAAATGAATGGGATACAGTGCTGCAAATTCAAGCCAGGAGTTCACGATGTTGTTGCCGTCTCCGATAAACACAATCTTGACGCCCG
>CAYIBG010000122.1:0-6281 GCA_964361365.1 uncultured Ignavibacteriaceae bacterium
ACCTATGTGTTCTCGAATACGCTGAAAGAAGCTTATAAAGGGACAAGAATTGTGAGTGGCAAACTTGCGGAGGAAGTCCGGAAGATAACCAGGGAGAAGGGAAAAAACATATGGCTGTTCGGGGGCGCGAGTTTAGTGACAGGTTTTCTGAATGAAGGACTGATTGACCAGCTTCAACTTGCCGTCCATCCGATAATCCTGGGTGGTGGAAAGCTCCTTTTCCAGGGAATCAATGACCGCATCCCTTTCAACCTCAAGGCGGCTAAGAAGTATTCAAGCGGACTCGTGCAGCTGTTTTACACTCGATAGTGGGTATTCTGGTTGATACTTTTCCTTTCGTGCGATGGCAAGCGATAAGAGGGGATGAAGGTGTGTGCCACAAGAAATGGTTGAAACCAAACCTCACACCCCTAAGACAAAACTAGTATTGTGTCCCCTCTCTCCAGCGCACCATCCATCGCCGCAGAGGGGACCAGCATCCAGTCGACCCAATGCTCCCGTTCACACTCCGGCCTGAATTATAGAAACTGAGTCTGCTAACTCCAGATGGTTGACAAGAAGGCTCTATCTAGAATATTCTATGAGATCGGAACGCTCCTGGAGTTGAAGGGGGAGAACCGTTTTAAATGCATAGCATACCAAACTGCAGCGCGAAACATCGACGCGTTAACAGTTGATATAGAAGAACTTATCGAAACAGATGAGCTAAAGAATGTGAGGGGTATCGGCAAAACTACGGCGGAGAATATCGTGGAGTATGTCCAAACAGGTCATATCGAATTCTATGAAAAACTCCGTTCATCCATTCCGGCGGGCGTTATGGAGATGCTCCGTGTGCAGGGACTTGGTCCCAAGAAAGTTAAACTCCTGTTTGAGAAACTGAAGATCAAGTCTCTGGAGCAGTTGAAGAAGGCTGCCGAGAATGAGAAGCTCAGAGACATTGCAGGCTTCGGTCAGAAGACTGAGGAGAACATTCTCAAGGGAATCGCCGCTCTCAGCAAGGTAAGCGACAAGCAGTTGTATTCTACGGCCAAGGAAGCGGCCGACAGAATGATTGCTGCAGTGGATACGATAAAGGGCGTAAGTCGCGTAGAAGCGGCAGGAAGCCTTCGTCGCAAAAAGGAAATTATAGGAGATATCGACATCGTTGTCAGCGCAACGAAGGCAGCAAGGGAGAAAGCGTTCGAGAAGTTTGTCTCGCATCCAGATGTTGCTAACATTATCGCAAGAGGCGACACCAAAACGAGCGTGATCCTGAAAGGTGGCATTAATTGCGATATGCGCATTGTAGAAGAATCAGAATACCCGTTTGCGCTGAATTATTTCACCGGGAGCAAGGAGCACAACGTCGAGGTGCGTTCCCTCGCCCGGAAGCTTGGATGGAGCCTGAACGAATACTCTTTCTCCAAAGTCGAAGGAATGAACGCAAAAACTCCACCCGCGTGCAAGTCTGAAGCTGAGATCTACGAGTCGCTCGGCCTGCGTTACATTGAGCCCGAGCTCAGGGAAGCGACTGGAGAGCTTGATGCAGCCGCAGAGAACAAATTGCCCAAGCTTGTTGAATACAAAGACTTGCGCGGGACATTTCATTGTCATTCTACATACAGCGATGGCGCAAATACACTCGAGGAACTGTCTTCAGCCGCACATGCGATGGGTTGGGAGTACCTGGGTATCGCAGACCACAGCCAAATTGCCGTCTATGCAAATGGCTTGACTCCGGAGAAGGTTCGGGAGCAGCAAAAGGAAATCGACAAGCTGAACGCCAGGTTGAAAGGCTTCAGACTCTTCAAAGGCACCGAGGTCGACATCCTGGGAGACGGCAGCCTCGATTATCCGGACAAAGTGTTGGCAAGCTTTGAATACGTCCTCGCTTCGATTCACAGCCGGATGAAAATGACGGAAGCGGAGACCACAAAGCGCATCATCAAGGCGCTGAAAAACAAATATGTTACAATGCTGGGCCATCCCACTGGCCGGCTTCTGCTGAACCGGGACGGCTACCCTGTAAACATGATCGAAGTGATCAACGCTGCGGCAGACTATGGCAAGTCCATCGAGATCAACTCGCACCCGTTGCGCCTCGACCTGGACTGGCGTCTCGTGAAATACGCCCGGGAAAAAGGCGTTCCCATTTGCATCAACCCCGACGCCCACAACGTAGACGGCCTGAAGGACGTGGAATACGGAGTTGGAATCGCGCGGAAGGGATGGCTGATGAAGAAAAACGTTGTGAATGCGTGGAGTTCAGTGGAAGTTGAGAAGTTTTTTTCTGGAGCCCGCTGAACATCAGATTTAGCCTCCTGTTGGTCAATTACCTGTTAGATCGGTCAATAAACCGGTCAATTTTTTTAATACGTAGCATTAAGTGAATTTATGTATTATATTACAACATAGTAAGTTAATGATGAATGAAATCGGACATAAAAGCGGTCATTTTGGTATGAGTATTTCATCGATGGAGCCCTTGTTCCCCGAGAGTCCTGAACTGCGGGAAAAGGCTCAGGACATGGTGAGGAAAACTGAGAACCTTGGGCGACACATCCATGCCCGGACTGCACAGGCCATTGCCGACATTCTCAGAACGGTGAACTGTTACTACTCCAACCTGATTGAGGGGCATGAAACGCATCCTATAGAAATCGAAAAGGCAATGCGGAAAGAGTATTCCTCAAAGTCGAAGGAAAGAAACCTCCAGCTGGAGGCGAGGGCCCACATTGAGGTACAGATTGAAATCGAAAAGAGAATTTCATCAGAGCCAGACACAAATGTCTGTTCCGAGGATTTCCTGCGCTGGATACACAATGAGTTTTACAGACGGTTGCCCGAGGAATTCTGGATTGTCAGGAGCCCGAAGACGGGCCAGACTGAAAAAGTAATTCCCGGAGAGCTACGGCATCACGAGGTGAGCGTTGGCCGTCATATTCCTCCGCCTCACACAGAGCTCAAAGAGTATCTTGCACGCATTGGCGATGCCTACAATCCGGCGCGCTTCAGGGATCGCTCTGAAGCCCTGGTGGCCCTTTCAGCGGCCCACCATCGCGTCCTTTGGGTGCATCCATTCGGAGACGGCAATGGACGGGTCACGAGATTGATGACAGATGCCTATCTCATGTGTATCAGGGCAGGCGGTCACGGTCTTTGGACTGCCTCACGAGGGTTTGCGAAGCGGCGGAACGACTATGTTTCATTCCTAGAGGAAGCGGACAGTCCTCGTCGCGACAACTACGATGGGCGTGGTTCGTTGTCGAACAAAGCATTGACCCTTTTTTGTAGGTTCTTTCTGGAAATCTGCGAAGATCAAATCGACTACATGAGTAAGCTCCTCGAAGTAGATGAATTGGCTGAACGGGTTTTGAAGTATGGAAAATTCAGGGAATCCGGTTCATTGCCGGGGGCAAGTGGAAATATCGGCAAAGGTTTTGATTTTCGCCCCGAAGCAACGAAGCTTCTGCACACACTGGTTTACCGCGGAAGCGTTCATCGGAGCAAAATACCGGATCTACTGGGGTTGGAGGAGAGGACGTCAAGAAGAGTCGTGAATTTTCTGACGGACGATGGGTTCATCTCTTCCAAAACGCCAAAATCGCCGCTCGAGTTAAGAATCCCCGCTCATGCGGGTCCGTATTTTTTTCCAGGATTGTATGAGCCTAGGACGTAAGAAAAGGATTTGCATCAACCCCGAAGCCCACAACGTGGACGGCCTGAAGACGTGGAATATGGAGTTGGAATCGCACGGGGAAGGGATGGCTGGAGAAGAAAAATGTTGTGAATGCATGGAATACTAACGAAGTGGAGAAGTGTTTTGTGGAGGCACGAAAATAATGTTTTTTCAACAGGATCAAACTCTCAAAGGAGACAAGCAATGAGATCACATCGTTGTTATTGTTTTCTTAACATCGCAATACTTTTGATTGCAGTCCAACCACTTTTTTCTCAGAACCTCAAAAAGATCACGCTGGAAACAATGAACGATCCTTCGTTGATGCGTGCCTTTGCCGTTCCCCGTGTCTGGTGGTTTGACGACAACACGCTTGCCGTCTTTGACACTCGGAAGCCGGCCAATGAGCGGACGCTCGAACGCATGGATGCGGAAACTGGTAAACGATCACCCGCATATGATTTAGCAAAAGCTACCGAAAGCATCAAACAGTTCTTTCCTGAGGGTAAGGCACCTACACTTTCGGCAGTTCCACAGGGCATCACCGGAGCAGGAGCACGAGGGTATTACCTCCTAAGCGGAGATGTCTATGTCGTCGAACTTGCTACTGGCAGCGTTCAACGGGTTACTGAGACGGCTGAAGTAGAGAAATCCATCAACTTCTCACCAGACGGGAAGAAAATCGCATACGTTCGCAAAAATGACCTCTATGCATACGACATTGACGGGAAAAAGGAATCAAGACTGACGAGCGACGGAAGCGAGACCGTTCTAAACGGAACGCTTTCATGGGTCTACTGGGAAGAAATCTTCGGCCGGAGGGACATCGGCTACTGGTGGTCGAACGATTCCCGGTCCGTCGCTTTCCTGCGCAGTGACGAGTCAGGAGTGAGTATTCAGCACATCGTGGATTTCGCTCCTTGGACGCCAACCGTCACGAAGGCGCGATATCCAAAGGTGGGACAGAAGAATCCTGAAGTGAAAGTGGGAATTGCAAACCTCGGTGAAACAATCACGAAGTGGATCAACATCGACCCGGCCTCGTTTGAGTACGTCATGCGAGTCGACTGGATGCCCGACAACAAACGCATCTGTGTCCGCACACTCAATCGTCTGCAGACCGAGCTGAGTTTCTGGTTTGTGGACCGGGCAAGCGGAACTGTCAACTTCGTGATGAAAGATACGAACGAAGGCTGGATCAACATGACCGACGATCTGTATTTCATGAAAGACGGCAAGCACTTTATCACTTCGTCTGAACGGGACGGCTACACGCACCTTTATCGCTTTACAATGGACGGAAAACTTGTAAACCAGATCACAAAGGGCGAGTGGTCGATCCATTCCTCTGGCGGCGGAGTTTTTTGGATCCAAAAGGCCGTTACGGGCATCGACGAGCGGAACGGATGGATCTATTTCACAGGACAGGAAAAAAATTTCCAGGAAAAGCATCTGTACCGCATTAAAGTGGACGGTTCGAAGATGGAACGATTAAGTCAAGGAGACGGTGTGCACGCAATTACGATGAGCCCGAACGCGGAATGGTATGTCGACCGTTTTTCAAACACAGCAACTCCGCCTTCATTGACTCTTTTCACTTCAGCAGGGAAGGAGAAGTCTGTTTTAGCAAACTCAGACCTTGCTGGCTTCAAGGATTTCGACGTGCAATTCGAGGAACGTATGACGATTCCGGCACGCGATGGTTTTCCGATCCCTGTGGCCATCGTGAAACCCAGGAACATCGAGCCTGGCAAGAAATATCCCGTGATTGCTAATGTGTACGGGGGGCCATCTGCACCGACGATTTCGAATTCCTTTTCCGGGAGCTTATGGGACAACATGATGCTGAACGAGGGAATCATCTCGGTGAAAATCGACAATCGCGCTGCGACTGCCATCAGCAAGAAGCTTGAAAACCTGCTGAGGCTCAACTCGCCCGGACCCGTGGAATTGAACGACCTCGTTGATGCAGTCCGCGAGTTAAAGAAGCTGCCGTACATCGACGGCGATCGGTTCGGTATTACAGGTTTCAGCGGTGGAGGCACAAACACGTTGCTGGCTATGACGCAATCCACGGAGTTCAAAGCAGGGATCGCGGGCGGTGCGGTGACAGATTTCCGGTTCTACGATACCAAATGGGGTGAAGCACTGATGGCCACGGAACTGGAGAACAAGGAGAGTTACGAAAAGTTGTCGCTGAATAAGCATGCGAAGAATCTCCATGGCAAGCTCATGCTCGTCCACGGCACGCATGACGACAACGTGCACCTCCAGAATATCTGGCCATTCATCGATGAGCTCATCAAGGCAAACAAGATGTTCGAGCTGGCGCTGTATCCGAACCGCAGGCACGGTGTAGGCGGGAGGCATTACCAGCTCACCCAAATCGATTTTTGGAAGAGGAATTTATTGAACTGAACGGGTGAATAAGAAATTACAAACCCCTGGCAAAGTGGAAACTAAAATATCCCCTCTCGCCTCCACACAAACCCATCGCTGCAAAGGGGACTTTATGTTATTTCAAAACACATGCATTTGAACGTTCCCTTGTATATTGAGATGAGGAGTTTAACATTATCAAAACGAACGCTGGAGTCAACAAGCCTGAACGTCCCCTCAG
>CAYIBG010000123.1:0-6239 GCA_964361365.1 uncultured Ignavibacteriaceae bacterium
CGGCTCTTCAATTCGAACTGAGCGGAAGTGAATCTGACGATTAAATTCATCCGCCACCAAACCAGTCGCTCCCGCCATACCGCCATTAAGATTGGCGGTCAGGTAAGATTGGCGGGCCCCGACAAAAGAACATGGGGGTAAACAGGCAAGCTGATCCTTCGACGCCGCCCGGAGACAGCGCGGGCTGCGCTCAGGACAGGCTTTGGAAGTGGGGCGCAATCTCGCCCCCAGGAGAAAAAATTGGTTTGTTATAGTGGCCTACCTGCCTGCGTCAAAAAACGACTTCGGCAGGCAGGCGCGCCGCGATGTTGAAGCACACGTGTAGTGTACGCCAACAGCTTACTGCAGAGAGACCCATTTGACCAAGAAGCGACGAAATCACGAACAGCCTTCAGCGATTGCGCGTCGTGGCTGGAGATATCACCATCTCGGGATCCCAACATCGGTCCCCCATCCTGGCGAGCAGCATCTCAAGCATTTGAAGGTGTTTGTCTGCGGTTTCGACACAAGTCCCTATGGTATTGAATGGATCCGCTTCGAGCCCGAATGCCAAGTGGATCCGCTCATCCGCAAAGCTCCCCACATTGCATTCGAGGTGGATAATCTCGAAAAGGCACTCAAGGGATGCACAATGCTGGGTGAAATTAGCTCGCCGTCAAGTGGTGTACGAGTTGCGATGATCGTCGACGACGGTGCACCGATCGAGTTGATTGAATTCTCGAAGGGCAAGCGAAGGTACGAGTGAAACGCTTACAAAAGCGGCGCCGCCTAACCAGTCGCTCCCCGATGGGAAACTCGGGGCAGGCCGGGCAGGGTCACTCTCGAACACTGACACGGAAGCGATATCATGGTAACAACCTCAAAGCAGCTTTCATTCATCGATCGATACCTGACGCTTTGGATTTTCCTCACAATGGCTGGAGGTGTCCTGCTTGGCTTCTTCTTCCCTTCCGTGGCAAGCTTCTGGGATGCGTTCAAGTCCGGTACAACGAACATCCCCATTGCGATTGGTCTGATTCTTATGATGTATCCGCCGCTGGCCAAGGTTCGTTACGAGGAACTGCCCGCCGTGTTCAAGAACGTCAGACTTCTGTTCCTGTCGCTGGTTCAGAACTGGATCGTCGGGCCCGTCGTGATGTTCTTGTTGGCAATCATCCTGTTACCCGATAAACCCGAGATGATGGTGGGCGTGATTCTTGTTGGACTGGCGCGCTGCATTGCCATGGTGCTGGTATGGAACGACCTGGCAAAAGGCGATGCAGAACTTGCCGCAGGTCTTGTTGCATTCAACGCTCTTTTCCAGGTTTTGCTTTACTCCGTGTATGCCTATTTCTTCATTACTGTTCTTCCTCCGCTCTTTGGGCTCAGCGGCGCAATCGTGCAAGTGTCGATTGGTGAAATTGCATCGACGGTTCTGATTTACCTGGGAATACCCTTCGCTGCGGGGATTGTCACGCGCCTTTTTCTTGTCAGGATCAAGGACAAAAAATGGTACCATGAAACATTCATTCCAAAGCTCTTTTTTGTCACTCCTGTTGCTCTTCTCTTTACAATTTTTGTGATGTTCTCGTTGAAAGGGGAATTCATCGTTCAACTCCCCGTCGATGTCATCCGCGCTGCGGTTCCTTATTCGATCTACTTCGCCATAATGTTTTTCACAACGTTTTATCTCGCACGTCGAATGGGGTCGCCCTATCAGAAGGCGGCGACGGTGGCGTTTACTGCGGGAAGCAACGACTTTGAGCTCGCGATCGCTGTTGCCGTTGCGGTTTTTGGAATCAATTCTGGCGTCGCTTTTGCCACGGTGATCGGTCCTCTTGTCGAGGTTCCGGTGCTCATCATGCTCGTGAAGGTCTCACTGCGGTTTCGACAGAAGTATTTCGCTTCTGAGCAAGCTTCCGGGAGACTCATAGAGTCGTAGCTCTGGTCTGTAAGGTCACTCGATGAAAAAAATGAGATTTGAGTAGAACACGCTGCGGCAATCTCGCATCACGGCGAAAATTGGTTATATTATCCGAAACGCGCCGAGCAATGAACCGTCACATGTCCCATATTCTCTCCTCCCACTCCATGTCAAGCCACCTCTTGATTCTCTTTTTGGGAATCACATTTGTCGCAAGCGCACAAGAGCAGAAGAGCGCGCAGCAGCCGGACAGTTCTACAAAATCCCTCCGGTCGCTCGGCCTGGAATTGTCGTTGAGCAAACCCGACTTCCTTTTTTTCACTTCGCCGAGTATCAGCCCGGAAGATTTCCCGTGGTTTTTTCGCCAGTCGCTTACTGCTCCTTTGCCAACTCTTCCATGGGAACTCCAGGAGAACATCAATCTGCAGTCTATTTGGCAGGAGGAACTGACCAGACAGAACAAACACCGAACGTTGAAGACGATCCTAGGGTCGGTTCAGGCGGGAACTGTTGCATACCTCACCTATCTACACTTGAAGAAATACGGCTTCAAAAAATAAATGAGGACGCCTCGCACACGACGCTTTCCAAAAAACATCCTCGCGACACTCAGCAATAGCAAGATTCTCGGTATCAGGGCAGGCAGCGGACCGCACCGTTTCATAGGAATCTGGCATGTCGTTGTGGAAAACCGTGTATTTGTGCGCTCATGGACGCTGAAGCCGAACGGTTGGTACAGGGCGTTCCTTAAAGAGCCGCGTGGAGCTATACAGGGCGGCGGCCGGGCAATTGCAATCCTCGCTGTTCGGACGAGGAGCGAGTACTTGAAGAAGGCTGTTGACCACGCTTATGCGGCAAAATATAACACGCCGGGTTCTGTCAAATTCGTGCGAGGCTTTCGACAAGTGAAACGCAGGGACACGACGACCGAACTGGTTCCACTTATGAACTCACGAACACGGAAAAATTCGAAATGACCAAGGGGGATTAGAGGCATTCAGTGATGGTGTCATCGCTATTATCTCACGATCATGGTCCTCGAGTTGAACGTGCCGCATGGGAACCGACCTCGCGTCTCTGCTGGCCCTGACCACCGGATTGAAAAGACTCTGAAGCAGTGACATCCAAAGAGAAGCACGATTTATGCCGCCAGACAAAACATTAAGGAGATTGTGACATGATTTTTTTTCTTCCAAGACCCTTTACAAGAGCGGCCGATACAGCCGTTCCATCTGAACTGACAACGACCAAGCCAACTCTTCGCCAGGTTTTCTGCCGGTTGACATTCTTTCTTTGGGCAGTTTCCTTTTGCGAAGTATCGATCGTCGGTGCGGGTGTGCCGGCCGAGCAACCGCCGGCAGGCAGTTATCAGACTCTGTTGACTTTGTTTGAGGATTGGCGGGAATTTCAAAAACCGAGACTCGTGAATGGCATCCCGGACTATTCGGCTGCGGCGATGTCGAGGCAGCACGCTGCGCTTGCCGTGTATCAAAAGCGCCTCACCGCCATCGACACGGCGGGATGGCCTGTTTCTCAGCAAGTGGATTTCCACCTGGTTCGGGCTGAAATAAACGGAATGGACTTTGATCACAGGGTGCTCAAACAGTGGACATACATCCCCGGGTTTTATGCCATGGTGTGGAATTCTCAAGCCGATACTCCGGCCCGGGAAGGCGCTGTTGTGTATGGAGCTATCGAGTTGTGGACGTACCATTTCCCGCTCACGGCGGCAGATGCTTCGAAACTCGCATCCCAACTCGGCACGATTCCAAAACTTCTTGAACATGCCAGGAGCAATCTCGTCGGAACTGCCAGAGATCTCTGGCTCGGAGGGATCCGCAGAATGAAAGAACAGAGAGATGATCTCTCTGAACTCCTGAAACAGATATCTGATTCTCAACAGGATCTGCGGGCGAACACTGTACGGGCCCGGGAAGCCACCGATAAGTTCGTCGCCTGGCTGGAACGCGAAGCTCCATCCAAGAATCAGCCTTCCGGGGTAGGAATTGAAAACTACAACTGGTATCTGAAAAATGTCCATTTGCTCCCTTACACATGGCAGGAAGAAGTGACCATTATGCGGCGGGAGCTTTACAGGGCTCACGCGGCGCTTAAGCTTGAAGAGAACAGAAATCGCAGGCTGCCTCCCTTGTCGCCGGTGGCCACTGAGGAGGAACAGAATCGTCTCTTTCAGGCGGCCGTGAGTGAGTACATGGCATTTCTACAGAAGGAAGAAATCGTGTCGATCCACGATTACATGGATCCCGCTCTTCGGGAGCAAATCGGCGGATTCATCCCTCCCGACCAGAGGCGTGAATTCTTTTCAGAGGTTTCTTCCCGCGACCAGCTTGTCATGCGGACCCACGGTTACCACTGGATTGACCTAGCCCGGATGAAACTTGAGCCGCATCAGAGTCCGATAAGGCGCGTCCCGCTGTTGTACAATATGTGGGATAGCAGGGCTGAGGGACTCGCAACTGGAATGGAAGAAATGATGATGCATGCAGGATTGTTTGATGACCACCCCCGTACCCGTGAGCTCATCTGGATTCTCCTTGCACAGCGCGCAGCCAGAGCGCTGGGCGGCCTGTACATGCATGGCAACGGCTGGACCATGGACCAGGCTGTGAAGTTTGCCAGTGAATGGACCCCGCGTGGTTGGCTTAACGAAAACGGGAACCTAGTCTGGTTTGAGCAGGATCTTTATCTGAGGCAACCGGGTTACGGGACAAGTTATCTGACCGGCAAGGTGGAGATCGAGAAGTTGATGACAGAACGCGCCCGGCAGCTTGGCGACCGATTTACCCTGAAACTATTCATGGACGAATTCAATGCTGCGGGACTGATCCCCGTGTCGCTGATTCGCTGGGAACTCACCGGACTTGATGACGAAATCTTGTCCATGCGGAAGTAATGTTATTTCAAAGAGGGAGAACGGATCACTTGATGCGTTACAAAGACGTTATGAAGATTTCTTGCGGAGTGTTTGCCTCCATCATGTCGACCGTTTCGTGTCTCGCACAGCCAAATCGTCCCGCTCCGGAACCCACAGACACGATTGTCATCGCCGTCGTTCTCGGGAAGGCCATTACTGCAAAGGAAAAAGAGAATCTTAACGGACTCATCTTCGGCGCTCTTCTCGACAAGTATTCAAGGGAACATGACATTGCACCAACTGACAATGAACTGGATACATTCGTGAGAAAGACTGAAGAAATAGAAAAACAAGAACATGCCAGGCTCGAGCGGGATCGTGAGAAACTACGCAAGGAATTGAAATCCACCTCCATCAGTGATCGAGACCGCAAGGAGAAGGAATCCTGGCTTCAAAACATCGAGAGCATCCTTAAAAGCAAGAAAGAAATCAGCGCGCAGGCCGACATGAATGAAGAACAGGCGCGGCGAGTAAAACTGCGGGTTGCCCAACAGTTCGTGAGGTCGTGGAAAATCAACAAGTTGCTCCACGAGAAATATGGGGGCAGGGTGATTTTCCAGCAGGCCGGTGTTGAACCTGTCGACGCTTACCGGGACTTCTTAAAGGAGCAGGAAAAAAATGGGGCCTTCCGGATTATCGATAAGAAGTACGAACCGGGTTTCTGGCGGTATTTCATCAATGATTCTATGCACACCTTTTACCCAAAGGATGACGGGGCAAAGTTCCTTAAAACTCCCTGGTGGATGATGGAGAAATCGACCGAAGAATGAAAACATCACTATACACCAGGGGAAAGTGCGAACGAAACTGTCTGTTGCGTATGAGTGTTCTATAAGCAACTTCTACTGTTTACCATAAAGGAAAACCATGTCGATACGGCCAATTAAAAGGATCATTGAAGCAAAACCCACGATGGAGGGTGCGGGCGTGCGATTGCGTCGCGCTTTTGGGTTTGGCGAAACGAAGGAGTTCGACCCTTTTCTTCTCCTCGACGATTTCCGGAATGAAAACCCCGAGGATTACCTCAAAGGGTTTCCGTGGCATCCACATCGGGGCATCGAGACCATCACGTACGTCTTGAAAGGAACGGTCGCCCATGGTGATAGCCTTGGAAACAAAGGCACACTAGGCTCGGGCGATGTGCAGTGGATGACCGCTGGAAGTGGAATCCTTCACCAGGAAATGCCGAAGGGTGACGAGCAGGGACGCATGCACGGGTTCCAGCTCTGGGCCAACCTTCCTTCATCGCACAAAATGACGGCTCCGCGTTACCAGGACATAGGGTCGAAGGAAATTCCCGAGGTAACTGATGATGACGGGACTCATGTGCGAATAGTTTGCGGAGACTTCTGGGGAAAAACCGGCCCTGTTGCCGGCATTGCGGCTGACCCCAGGTATCTC
>CAYIBG010000124.1:0-6218 GCA_964361365.1 uncultured Ignavibacteriaceae bacterium
TAGTCTATGACCGTCGTTCTGCCTTTCTCATCACTTAAAGTCGTTATGCAATCCCTGGGTTTGTTCAACAGGATATAGACATTCTTTTGTGCCAGAGCAACCGGTTTTCCGTTGATGGTTACTCGATCACTCGCGGGCTTCACCTGAAAGCCAAGTTCCTTCACTGTGCGGCCGTTCACGGAAACAACCCCGGTGAGGATCAGTTCATCATTCTTGCGCCTTGAACCAATCCCGGCCATTGCGAGAAACTTGTTCAGCCGAAGAGTTTCTTGATGAACGTCTGGATCTTTTGTTTCCAGCTGTGCCACGCTGATTTGGGTTGGACCCCCGGTCGAGAAACAGCGGGGGTGGGTTGTTGAATCGTTGGCTCGGCGGGCGCTGCGTTGAACGGAACCATTGGCTCTGAATACTCCTCATCCGGTTCCCGACGTGCCTGCAGAGTCTTACTCTTGAGATCCTCCTCAGGAATCGATTCGGCCTTCTCCAAGGGAGGCTCTGCAACCTGTTCGGGCTCGGATTTGTCGGCATTGTCATGGGGACTTATCAACGCTGGAGGTTCAACCTCGAGAGGTTGCAAATCAACGGAATCCGTACTCCCGGCTTTTATGTCGTCAGAAGGTTCGATGTGCGGCGTGTCGTCCGGTGGACCCGGTGCGGTTTCGACCCGATTTTCATTGGCAAAATCGAGCTTTTCCTGGTCCGTATGTTTTGTTTCATCCTGTTCTTGTGAACCCGCCGTTTTTATTTCTCGTTGCTTCTTTCGTTCGACGATTTTCACCTCGCCGCCCAGATCCGGCTTCCGTTTTGGAATGTGCGGTAATCTCGATTTGAAATCCTCTTCTTCTTTTTTCATTTCGAGGGCGCCTGCTTGAGCTTCAAGCATGCGGCGCTCGGTTTCAAACTGGCTTTCACCCAGTATTTCTTCTATTTCCCTGGGCCGGGGAAGGTCTGTGATTTCATTCAGGCCGAAATGCTTGAGAAACTCCCGGGTCGTGCCGTACAACAGCGGGCGGCCGGGAGTCGGCGCTCTTCCCACAATCGTGACGAGGTCTTTTTCAAGCAAGGTTGCAAGAACATAATCACAGTTCACACCACGAATGGCTTCTATCTCCGGTCGTCCAATCGGCTGCTTGTATGCGATGATGGCTAACGTTTCAGTACTCGATTGGGAAAGTTTTCGCCTCGCTTGTTCTTTGTAGAGTTTTCCAAGCCATTCCGCATACTGGGCGACCGTCGCAAACTGAAATCCCCCGGCAATTTGCAGAATCCTGTACGGCTTATCCTGCTGCTGAAACTCCGCATTCAGTTCTGCAACAATTCCCCGAACCTCATCAGCATCGATGGAACGCGTTTCGCCGTCCCCACCCTGTTCGTAGATGCCTTTAATTTGCTTCACCGTCAGAGGCTCTTGCGCAGCAAAGATGAGTGCTTCCACAAGATTCCTCACCGTGGAAGGAATCCTGAGAACCGCTGTCTCTTGCGTCTGGGTTTCCTGCATTAGTTGAGACTCCGCATGATTGAGACTTCACCGAACGATTCAGCCTGGCGAAGGATGAGTTTTTTTGCACGGATGAGTTCCAGCAAGGCGATAAACGTTACGACAACGTAGATTTTTTCGGTCATGTTCTTTACAAGCTCAAAAAAAGTAGCCTCCGACCGCCGGGAGAAAAACTCCATGAGATAAGCGATCTGTTCATCAATCGTGACATTAAGTTTGAGAATTTCATGGACGAACTTCTTCGGCATTCTGTCGACGGCAAACTTGAACGACGCGATCAAGTCGAAGAGAGTCACGTCTTTCATGATGTCTTCAGCGGTCTCTTCCACCGAAATGTGTTCATCGGCAGCCCGGTATCCTCTTGAGAATATTTTGCGCCGCTCGTCTTCGCGGCGGGACATTTCCACGGCAACTTCTTTAAAACGTTTGTATTCGACAAGACGCTTGACCAAGTTTGCACGCGGGTCTTCTTCTTCCGCCTCACCGGGTTCGGGCGGCAGGAGCATTTTCACTTTGATCTGCATCAACTCTGCGGCGACTACCATGAACTCACCAGCAACCTCGAGGTCCAACTCTTGCATGTAATGCAGGTACTCCATGAACTCTTTCGTGATCCTCGCAATGGGAATGTTGTAGATGTCAAGTTCATCGCGCTTGATGAAGAACAGCAGAAGATCCATCGGACCTTCAAAATCATGGAGTTTAACGCTATACATGGGAGACGAACCTCTTCACTGATCTATCAACCAATCCGCATTGCTGCATGGACTTCCCCCATCGTTTGTTGGGCAATGGTTCTCGCTCTCAACTCACCCTGTTCAAGGATGTGGTTGACCTCTTCGGGATGTTTTTCAAAGTAAGCTCTTTTCTCCCTAAGCGGGGCAAGCGCTTCTGCAACGTGGTTCGAACAATTCAACTTGCAATCGACACAGCCGAGTTGTCCACTCTCGCATCCTTTGCGAATCTCCGGAACCTCGGAGGAGTTGAACTTCGTGTGATACGAGAAAACAAGGCAGATGTCGGGCCGCCCGGGGTCACCTTTTCGGATTTTTTGCGGGTCCGTCACAGCCGTCTTCAGTTTCTTACTGATCGTCTCCGGGTTGTCTGATAACAAGATCGTATTCCCAACCGATTTGCTCATGCGCTTTCCGTCAAGCCCGGGAAGCCTGCCAAACTTCGTGATTCTCCCTTCAGGCTCGGGGAAGACTTTCTTATACTGCGCGTTGAAGCGCCTTGCAATTTCCCTCGTAATCTCGATATGCGGCAGCTGGTCTTCTCCCACCGGGACGACCTCCCCTTTATACAGAAGAATATCTGCTGCCTGCAACACGGGGTAGCCGAGATGTCCGTAGCTGATGTTCTCCATTCCCAGGTCGCGAACCTGTTCTTTGAGCGTGGGATTCCGCTCCAACCGGGCTGTCGTCACCAGCATGGAAAACATCAAATGAAGCTCCGAATGCTCCTTAACCTGTGATTGGCGAAACATAGGGCTCAGCTTTGGGTCTATGCCTGCCGCCAGCCAATCCATGAGCATGTCAATTGAATTCCGATGAATCTCCTCCGTGTCCGGGTTTGTCGTGAGCGCATGATAGTCTGCGATTAGATGATAATTTTGATACTCATGTTGCAAGCTTACCCAGTTTTCAAGAGCCCCCACGAGATGGCCTAAATGAAGCTTCCCCGTCGGCCTCATGCCACTAAGAATGGCTTTTTTTCTTTGACTCAACGAGGAACGAAGAACTCCTTCCTTGCGCCCAACAGACTAGTTCATGAACAGGTAAGGCTTCCAATGTTCGTCCACACTGCCAACGAAGTGTCGGATAAACATTACGTGATTCGGCCGTATTGGCTTCCGCTGCAGGGATATATGAGCTTCACCGGGCGTACGATCGCCCTTCCTGTTGTTGCAATCGATGCACGCGCACACGAGGTTTTCCCACGTGTCAAGGCCGCCACGGGCTCGCGGAGTGATATGGTCCACTGTGAGCGAAACATCGGATTTGCCACAATACTGGCACCGATGGCTATCGCGACGCAAGATATTCTTACGAGAAAGGACGATTTTCTTGTATGGAACACGGACGTAGACAGAGAGGCGGACGATACTTGGAAACGGCATCGTTATGGAGACGGAGTGGAGAGATCTTCCTTCACTGGCGGCGATCAATTCAGCTTTGCCAAGATACAAGAGAACAACCGCTTTCTTCACATTGCAAACACTTAGGGGCTCGTAGTTGTGGTTCAGCACGAGCACCTTTCGATTCATTTTCCCGTTGGTGTGAACGGTTTCGTGGTAAGTACTGAAGACGACAACACCTCCTCACAGTTTTAGAGCGTTTGGCTCAATTGTTTCTTGAAGGTTGAATGCCTTTCCTCCTTAAAAATATAGGAGAAATCATAGAAAAAGTCAAGGTTTCTGCCGTGAATCACGCTGTCCAGCATTCCTTTTGACGGAATGGGATGTGACTCTGTGTTTACGAAGTGGAATACGCTCAAGGACTGTTCTTGGTTATCGCATCAGTCGGTATTTTGATCCCGCCTGCCCTTGTATCTTTCCTTAATCTCTTTCACCGAATCACCGCCGAACTTTTCCAGGAATGCATTGGCAAGCACCGGGGCGATCACCGCTTCGCCAATCACGGAACAAGCTGGAACTGCACAGACATCTGACCTTTCATAGCGGGCGTCGACTTTTTTCATGGTCTTCAAATCCACAGATTTCAACGGATGCGCTAGCGTAGAGATCGGTTTCATCGCGGCATGAAGGATGAGCATCTCTCCGTTCGTGACCCCACCCTCCAATCCTCCCGCCCTGTTTGTCTTGCGGCCAATCTTTCCTTTCGAAACGGTAAATGCATCGTGAACCAGGGAACCATGCTGCCGGGCATTCGCAAACCCGTTCCCGATTTCAACTCCCTTCACTGCATGAATTGACATCACCGCCTGAGCCAGTTGACCGTCAAGTTTTCGGTCATAGTGGACATAGCTCCCAAGCCCGATCGGGAAGCCGGTGCCGAGCACTTCGAACACACCCCCGAGGGTGTCGCCCATCTTTTTCGCCTTGCGAATCTCCCTCACCGCTCTTTGTTCGGTCTTTCTATCCAGCATCCGAACTTCTGACGTGTCTGCTTCCTCTGTCACCTTGTACGCTCCACACGATGCCTTTAAGTATTTTGCGATGAGTGTATTCACCCGGGAACTATCTCTCAACGCGGCTTGTCCGATGCTCAACACATGGCTTCCGATAAACATGCCGAATTGCTCGAGGAATTTCCTCGCCACGGTGCAACACGCCACCCGCATGGCAGTTTCCCGCGCACTGGCACGCTCGATCGCATTGCGGACGTCATCATAACGGTATTTCATGTACCCCACGAAATCCCCATGACCAGGCCTTGGAACGGTAATTTTCTCGACACCTTTGCCGTCAGATTCCACGGCCATTCTTTCCAACCAATTCTGGGAATCCTTGTTCCGAATCACCAGAGCTATTGGCGAACCCAACGTCAGTCCGAAACGTACGCCGGACAGAATTTCCACTCGGTCTGATTCCAGCCTCATCCTCCCCCCTCTCCCGTACCCTTGTTGGCGTCTCTTGAGCTGGTGATTGATATACTCTGCAGTCAACGATAATCCAGCCGGAATGCCTTCAACGATTCCAACGAGCGCTTTTCCGTGCGATTCTCCTGCCGTATAGTAACGGATCACATCGGTCCCTTTCTTAGTTCCGAGAGTCAATTAACGCAAAAATCGCTGCAGTTTCAATGATTCCCCCGAAAACACAAAGGGCGCCCGATCACTCGAGCGCCCTTCGCTTTGAACTGCGGAAACAATGGTGTCACTTTGGCATTTCAATAGCCACGTATCGTGACCTCTTATCTTCTCCCCTCACCCGCAGCATGACGGCATCTCCCGGTTTCAACCTTTTTATTTCGGATTCGAACTCAGTCGGCGAAGAGACAGGCTTGTCGCCAACAGCCATGATCAGGTCTCCTTTTTGAAGTCCTCGTTCCTGGGCAGCGCTCAGCGCGTCCACATCCTCCACGACCACACCGTTCTCTGCGTCGTATTTTTTCTTCGATTTGCCGTCTAATGCGCGCACCACAATGCCAAGCTCAGCCACATCGATCCGTTTCGAGCCTGCGTTCTCGCGAACTTCGGGCTCACTCTTTTTCGTGTCCCTCGCCGCAATCGTCTCTTCATCGTCATCCTGCGGCTTGAGCGTTACTTTTTTGTCAATTGCTCTCTTGTTCCTCCAGATTTTCAGCGCAACGGTCTCGCCCGGATAATGTGATGCGACGATCGTTTGCAGCTGGTTAGGAGTATTCACTTCTTTTCCATCCACGGAGAGGATGATGTCTCCAGGCTCGAGACCGGCATCCTCACCGGCACTGCCTGAATTGACATCCCGCACAAACACTCCTCGCGCCCTATCCAGTCCAGTAGCCTTTGCGGTTACTGCATCGGCCGCTTCGATTCTTACGCCAATGTAACCTCGCCTCACCTTACCATACTTGATAATATCATTCGCAACTTTTTTGGCCAGGTTGCTTGGAATTGCAAAGCTGTAGCCCTGGTATCGAGCGTTTGTTGTGGCGATCGCCGTGTTGATCCCGATGACCTCGCCCGAGATGTTGACAAGGGCGCCGCCACTGTTACCTGGATTCACCGCAGCGTCTGTTTGAATGAAGTTCTCAATGGCGTATCCCGTTCCGCGATC
>CAYIBG010000125.1:0-6214 GCA_964361365.1 uncultured Ignavibacteriaceae bacterium
AGACGAGTGGTAATCGTCGCCGAGGTGATGCAGCCAAACCCCAGAATAATCGGAATCGCCGCACGGCCGTTGAGCCCGAGGAATCCCAGACTACGGTCCACCATCGTTGCAAGCCGCGGCAGGTACCCGCTGTCTTCCAGCATAGAGAGCATCAGGTGAAATGCGCCAACCAGCGGGAGGAGCAGGAACAGCACATAGGTTACCGTCATCGTGAACACCCCGAATTCTCCCACGAGGATTTCATTCAACCAGGATACTCCGATTAAGGAAGCAACCGCAGAGCGAATCCAGGGCTCCCACACGCCCTGGCCAATTTTGATTTCGGTGAACTCCACGAGGTCGCCCGCCACCCATTGGCCGACAAAGACATACGTTGCATACAAGACGGCGAGTAACAAAGGAATACCCGTGAGAGGTGTCATGGCCCATCTTCCGATCGTATGGAGAACATGGCTTTCGGCATGGTCATCCTGAAGAACCTGATTGAGCACGTAATTCACCCTGTTGCGCCGCTCGACATAGATTTCTTCCTGGTGATTCCCGGGAGACACCCCATGCCGTTCAGCCACTGTTTTGTCTTCCTCCAGCACGAGCAGTGCCTCGGCCTGGGACCCAACCCTGCTGAGCATCGTGTGGAGCATGGAATGAAGCTCCTCACGTTGAACTCCTTCCGTTGCACTTCGCAGCGCTTTTTCGATTGTTTCCCGCCCCACGCCCTTCACTGCCGTAATCGGGATGACTGAGACACCCAGAAAATGCGCTAGCTTCTGGACATCAATCCTTATTTTCTGCGTCTCGACCTCATCCATGAAGTTCAGGAGCACTGTAATTCTCTTTCCCATATCGATGAGCTGTTGCGTCAGAAAAAGGTCCCGCTCCAGGTGCGTTCCGTCCACGATGTTCAGAATGACATCCGCCTCGAGAATCATGTCCAAGGCCACTCGTTCTTCTTCACTGAAGGAGGCGACCCCGTAAATGCCTGGCGTATCGTACACGGCGTATGTTCCAAATTCTCCCTTCGAAACCTGAATCGTCGTGCCGGGGTAGTTTGACACATCGACATACAATCCGCTCATTTCGTTGAAGAGCAGGGATTTTCCCGTGTTCGGGTTGCCAACGAGTACTACTTTCGTCTGGCTGGCATCATCTCCGGGAAACGCAGACTTTGCGTGGACATGTTTTTCGAGATGAACCGGCTTTTTTTCTTGATCACTTTTTTCCATTATTCTCCGCCATTCTGGAACACAACGAGAATTTCTTTGGCGAGCGCATGTCCGATAGCAATCAGCTGACGGTTTTTCTGCAAGACGATTGTTCCACCGGGCAAACGTTCAAAACAGACCACGATTGCCCCCTCGTTCAAACCGAGGCGAATCAGTTGCGCCCTCAATGTGCCAACCGGCAGTGAATGCACGCGCATCATCTGTCCCTTTTTGAGTCTGGTTAATGAAACGACTTTATCTTTTTTCTGCGGCGCCACTGTGAGCAAGTTCATTCGATCGTCTGCTAGTGTCGGAAACCGGGCGTTTCTCTCTGGACATTGGCCCTAGAGCTTTACAAACCTGCAATCTTCATGCCATTTCAGAGTTTTTTGGATGATTCGCCAGGCTTGGAGATTCTAAGCGATTTCGACCCCGCGAACCGTCCATTATTTCAACAATTAAGAAACGCTTCCCAGCGATGCGAAACGCTCGAGGCTGATGTATGCGGAGTTATGGAAGGCGCCTTGCGACAACTCGAACACCAATGTCTTGACTGCTGTGTTCCGGTTGGAAGGCGTCGCGGTATGGGATGTAAAGATTTGCTGTACTCGCGCTGTACCATGAACCGCCCCGTGCAACCCGTAATCCTGCGAAATCGTCATGATTCCGTTCGTCATCTCTATACGGTTGAAGGCTGTTGTATTGCCGGTTGACGGATTGGGTCCATTCAGTGACATTTCCCGATGCATGATACAACTCGTAACGGTTCGGCCTGAATTGCTTTGCTGATTCATTATTTCCTACCACTGTTACCGTTGCATCAGGATTTTTCTTCCAGTTGTATCGAGGCGTCTCGACATCTCCGATGGTCATTCCAAGGCCATAATCGAAATTATCCGGACCGCGGGCAGCTTTTTCCCATTCTGCTTCTGTCGCCAAAGAAAACAGCCACTTCGTTCCTCCAAGCCTCGTCGTCAGCCAGCGACAGTATGAGTTCGCCTCAAACCAGTTTATCCATGTCACTGGCTGGTCCGGCCGACCGAACCTCCTGTAATCAAAATGTTTCGGAGAAAATCTGGCCGTCGTTTGAGATTTGTTTATAGACTTCCACGCCCGGCCTGCTTCCGTCCAGTTCGCATCGTTTGTATAGCCGTCCGATGCGGACAGAAATTCGCGGAACTCGCCATTCGTCAGCTCGAAACGTCCGATGAAATAGCTTGTCAGCCACACAAAATGCTGTTCACGCGGGTTTAAACGGTCGCCAAACAGGAATGTGCCGCCGGGAATGAGCACAAAATCCGAGAGAGAATCGACGAGACGAGGCGGCCGGGAATCTCCGGGTTCCCTCACCGTTATGAGAAATGACCCGTTTGCATCAGGCCCGGACTCGTACCCCCTCATCGGGGCCGGGTAGAACGCTTTCTGTGAACCGAACGCAGCTTCCAGATAGTAATTGCCGGGTTGAAGCCAGATTTCATTTCCCTGAAATCCAGCCTCGCTTATTTCATCGAGATTGTTCCCAGCCTTGGAAAGTCGGAAGGCGATGTCTGACGGGTGCGAAACGAACAGATGTGTTTCAGCTCGAAGGGAATGGGCCTTTTCTTCCGCCTGGTCTTCGTAAATCCATCGCGCAATCAGCCAGACCGCATTTACGAGGACGAGAAGAACGACAGCGAGAAAAACCTTTTTCACAGGCCGGCGAAATCTAGAAATCCTGCCGCTTCATAAGCCTTGCGGATAAAAACAGTGGTGCGATGACCCACACCAGAATTGCGACGACCAACAGGAGGACACTCAGGAATGGTCCCCCCAGGAACCTCAGGACAGCTGCACCGGCAGGACCGAAGATTGTTACGTTGTCAAAGATGATGAGCGACGCCACGCGAACGAGGTCCACGGGGTTTCCGAAAAGCGACAGAAAAAGAAAAAGATTCGCCGAAGAACCTTTTAAGAGCAGGGTGACGCCGATGGCGAGGAGGTCGTAAAACAGGACGAAGAAGAACCAAAGAAACAGCGAAACCCCGAAGGCTTTTGCTTTTCTTCTCGCAAGAGTGGACACGAGCAGTGCCAAACTAAGGAATACCAACGACAACGAAAGAGACAAGATGACGAAGAGAACGTAACTGGCAAGCCCTTCGGAGGTCGATTGTGCAGCGATGATCCCTCCTGCGACAACAAACCCGGAAATCATCGACAATGCGATGGAACCAAAGAGACCCAGAATCTTTCCGACCACAATTTCTGAAGGCTTGACGGGTTGGGAGAACAAAAGCTCTGTCGAACCTTTGTCCCCGGTAAAACTCAGGGTTCCCATCGTAAGCGAAACGAGTGGGACAATGTAAAGGACAAGATTCAAGATGCTGGCCGAGGTCCGGGTAAAACTCTGCATGCCGGAGAAACCCTCCGCCATCATTCCAACATACGCCAGGCTCGCGACCAGGGCGCCAAAAACGATCGCGAAAATGACCGTCCACCTGTTCCGGATATTGATCGTGAGTTCCTGGCGGGCTATGTGAATGACCGTCGTAAGGCTCACATTATTTCTCCTTCGATGAACAGCATCCGCTGCCGCAACCCGACGTGTTTTCGCTCAGGTCGTTTTTAGGGGGATACTTCTCTGCAATGGTTTTCGCTTCGGATGAATCCGACACGGCCACTTTCCCGGAGCCCATAGGGGTTTTGATTCCCGTCAGAACGACAATGCTCTTATTCTCCGGTGTCCATTGTTTTGTTTCAAAATCTTTGTAAAACGTGCGAACGACCCGAAGCTCATTGTTCTCTTTCCTGAACTTCTCCATGCAGCCGATATCGTCGAATTTGTAAACCGACCCGTCATCTGAAATAAACTCCGAGGCAAATCCTTGTTCGGAAAATGCCATTTTACACTGCGAACAGGCATCCTCGGCAAAGATGTCGACAGGCTTTATTTCGGATGGAGCGCAGCCTGCCAAAACGACTGCGAAAAAGGTTACAAACCAGCTAGGGGTCTTCATTGTTGAAAGTCTCCACATAATGCAGGTACATGTCTTCGATTGTTTTGTTTTGCAGGAATGTCGCACGAAGGCTTTCGACAGATTCCTGAGCAACGAGTTTTCCTCCCACAAAAATTCCAACCCTGTCGGCAAGCTGCTCTGCCTCTGCCAGCATGTGCGTTGAGAAAACGATGGTCTTGCCTTGTTCCTTCTGCTCCAGCACAAATTCTCGAAATCGCTTCACACCCTGAGGGTCAAGGCTGGCAGTAGGCTCATCGAGGAGGAGAATCTGGGCGTCGGGAAGTGAGATGACCGCAAGCCCCAGTCGCTGTATCATGCCGCCTGAAAATTCCGCCACGGGTTTATCGGAAAATCCGTTGAAGCGCGCTTTTTCCAGAACCTCGTCGGCCTTTGCCTGGGGAACTCCGCGGAGACGGGCGAAAAACCGGACGATTTCACGCGCAGTGAGGTTTTCTGGAAAAACCACCCTCTGCGGCAGATAGCTCACCGCCGTTTTCGCCTCCTTCGGATGTATCTGCACATCAATACCGTTGACGAGGATCTTGCCCAAAGTCGGCTTCACCAACCCAACAAGTGATTTCATCGTGGTCGTTTTGCCGCTCCCGTTCGGACCAAGAAGAGCGAAAATTTCTCCCTCCTTGATTTCAAGAGAAACACCGTCGACGGCCGTGAATTTTCCAAAGCGTTTTGTCAAATGTTGGACGCTGATCATCGCTGTTTCCTTCTTGCAAGAATAACAAGGCCGAGGCCGCAGACCACGGCTCCACCGGGCCAAAGAACAAACCGTACAGGGCTTCTTTCAGCATGTTCCTGCCCCCCAAGCTTCAATCCGGCAAGAACCATCGCGGGCGAGGCTGACAAATCAATGGGGCTTACAAGCGGGTATGCATCGACTTCACTCGTGAATTCCATCACGGGAAAGGCCTTTGCGGATACGGCCAGAGCTTGGGCCGCCGGGCTGTAAAGATACAGCTTCAGGTTGGGCGTGCGTCCCTCGAGGTACTGAAAAATATTCTGGATCTTCATCGGAATGTCCCCGATCCCGTCCTGGTCCATATCGTATCCGTCATATCCGCTCCAATAGTTGCCGCGACCGCCCACACTCCATCGAGACATGGTTTGCTTTCCGACAACCAGCAGCGGGCTCAGATTTTCGATAAAGGCGTTTTCTATGAAAGCGTTCTCTGTGGAGTTTTGGAACATCTGCAAAGCCGCATCATTTCGAGCGATCACGTTGTGCCTGAAAACGTTGTTCCTGGTGGCTTCGAAGAATAAACCCACGTTATTGTCGGCAACAATGTTGGAATCCACGAGCATTCCCTGGCAATCCTGGAATAAAATTCCGTAGGAAGAGAATCCGCGATTACGCTGGAAGACGTTATGGCGTATTCGAATTCCACGGGAATACATCACTGCAGCCCCCGCGACGTTGTCGACAAATTTGTTTCGCAGGAACACATTGGAATCGGCGTACATGTAGTGCAATCCGTAGCGGACAGCGAACACCTCGTTGGCCTCTATCAGTGTCCTGTTCGCGTTTTGAATGTAAAACCCGTCTCTGACATCCGTGATCACGTTACCCCGCAGAGTGTTGTCATTCGAATTCCAGAGATGGATGCCGCTTCCTCTTTCTCCCAGATCAAGTTCTTTTCGTCCGACAATCTCGTTACGAGCCACGAGATTGTGGCCGGCTCCGAAGAAATAGATGCCGAACAAGACATCCCTCAGTCGATTGTTTTCAATGACATTGCCGTTCGACTTTATCAGAATACCGGCGTCTTCGTCGACGAGCATCTTTCCCGAATGCTCAATGAGGAATCCCCGCACCACGCAAGAATCCGCCAAAATCGTGATCACGCTGCCAACCCCGTTTCCCCGGACGAGCGGCCCACCTTCACCCAGCAGGAAAAGCCGTTTGGCCACAACAAGATTCCCCGTGTGCTGCCCGCCTCGCACCCTGATGGTGTCGCCGGGCTTTGCCTTCGAGATCAATCCTTGAAGATCGTTCTGCGACTGCGC
>CAYIBG010000126.1:0-6211 GCA_964361365.1 uncultured Ignavibacteriaceae bacterium
CTTTCGCCTTTTGAAAATCCTGCTCGTGCAGCTCGAAATAATCGAGGCTGTCTTTGCCCGTCAGAACGGAAAGAGATTTTCTGTATTTGTAATCCTGGTATGTAGGCCAGAGAGAATAGACCGCCAGGATGACTGCACACAGGATAAGAATGATTCGACTCAGTTGATTCCTCACGCCAGTATCTCCAAACTAAATCCGAATTGGTTCAACAATTAGGTGAGTGTGTTGCGATGATGAAACGTTCTCGGAACGATGTTGTCGACAAAAGAGCGACGAAAAATATAACCCAATGTGGCAAGAAAGTCAACAAAAAACCGTTGCATTTCAGCCGATTCACGGCTATATTTGAAAAATTATTTTGAACTGTTTTCGCATCGCAGTATTGAAGGAGCAAGTCTCGCAATGGCTTTGATGACGCAAATCCGGGAGAACCTCACGACGCTTTTTGCCGTGCTGGCTGTCTTTTTCATCATACTTATTGTGTTTGACTGGGGAATGGATTATACGGGGACCAGCGGGCGTGGGGCTGCGAGCGGTGATGTCCTGGGGTTGATTAACGGGCGGGAAGTTTCATACAAGGAATTCTCCGATCGAGTACGACGAGAAGTGGAGGGCCTTCGACAAAGAGACCCGAACAATGAAATCGGTGAAGAAACTGAGCGTCAGTTGCGGTCGCAGGTTTGGAGTGCGATCGTGGATGAGACTTTGTTGGAGCAGGAAATTGAACGGCTTGGCATCACCGTAACAGACCAGGAGATTATTGATGTGGTCAAGGGTCCGAATCCGCCGGAATTCCTGACTGCGCGGTTCCGGGATTCAAGCGGGACTTTTCACCGGGAGGATTTTCTGCAGGCCATTGCAGCGCCTGAGAATAAGAAGGCTATGGTGGAAGTTGAGAATATCGTTCGCCAGCAGGTGAAGCGACAGAAACTCCAAAGCCTGCTCCTGGCGACATCCCAAGTTTCCGAAAACGAGGTCCGGCAACGGTTCATTGACCGGAATGTGACGATGGAGGCCGAATATGTGCTTTTCGACCCCAATCGCATGATGCCGGATTCTGTTGTCCTCTTGACCGATGAAGATGTGCGCAAGTTCTACGAATCTCATCCTGAGGAATTCAAGATCCGATCCGCACGACGCTTGAAATATGTCCTTTTCAGTCAGATGCCGTCAAAGGAGGATTCGGCGGGTGTACGGAGCGAAATGGAGCGATTTCTGAACCAAGCGAAATCTGGAATGGATTTTCTGGAACTGGCCAAATCCAACTCTGAAATCCCGGTTTCCGAGGCGTTTTTTAAGCATGGTGAGCTTTCACGTGAAAAGGAAAATCCGGTTTTTTCGGCCAGGAAAGGCCAAATCGTTGGTCCCATCCAGGATTACGATGGGTTCCATTTGATTAAAATTACTGACGAAAGAGGCGGAAAAGATGAGTTTGTGAAGGCAAGTCATATCCTTTTGAGGCTCGTATCAGGACCGGATAGTTCCAAGACAATTCAGAAGGCGAGGGACTTGTTGCGGCGAGCCCGTGCGGGCGAAGATTTCGCGAAACTGGCCCGGGAAAACAGCGAGGACTTTGGGTCTGGTGTTCAGGGAGGGGAGCTCGGATGGACGGGAAAGGGTGGATGGGTAAAAGAATTTGAGCAAGCAGCGTCTAAGGCGCGAGTCGGCGAGATCGTTGGGCCTGTGCGTACGCAGTTCGGCTGGCACATCATCAATGTCACCGGGCGCGACAAACGAGAGGTCAAAATCGTTGACCTCGCTATGCGGGTGAAATCCAGTTCGCAAACTGTGGATGTCGCGTTCCAGAAATCCAGCGATTTTGCTTACCTGGCTCAAGAGGAAGGCTTTGAGAAATCCGCCGAAGTGGGAGGGTACCAGGTGCGTGAGACTCCTGATTTCACCAAGAATTCCATGGTTCCGGGTATCGGAGTCAATGATGCTGTGTCCGCTTTCGCTTTTAAGAACGATTTGGGCGAGGTGAGCGAACCGATGACAATTACGGGCGGGCAAGCGGTGTTCAAGGTATCTTCCATTGTCGAAGAAGGTGTGCGCCCGTTCGAGGAAGTCAAAGGCATCTCGCGTCCACTCGCCATGAAGGAAGCGAAGCTGCGCAAACTGCGCGACCAGGTGGATTCATTCCATAAAACCCTTTCCACGGGAGTCACTTTTCAGGATGCCGTGAAGGGTTTGACGAATGTGGCTGCCCAGCAGACACCGCCGTTTAAAGCGCCTGATTTCCCCGTTGGAATAGGGCGAGATCCCGCTTTCATTGGCATGTCGTTGAATTTGAGCGCGGGGGAATTGTCGAAACCGTTTGAAGGCCTTCGTGGTTATTATGTCATGAAGATGGTATCGAAGACACCTTTCGACTCATCAAAATTCAATGCAGAACGGTCATCCCTCCGCAATGACATTTCACGGGAGAAGAAAAACCGCGTTGTCTCGGAATGGATTGCCGGTTTACGGGCAAAAGCCGATATCGAAGACCATCGGGAAAAATTCTACCGATAACCTCCGCTCACGTCCATGCACAGGTGGGCTTTCATACTTTCTGTCGCTCTTCTCGTTCACCTTCAGGCCTCGGCCCGGCAGGGAAGCTGGAACACGTCGTTCGTCCTCCGCGGGAACTACACCTCAAGCGCAAAAATCTTTTTCAATCCCGACGCGGCAACGGAACAACAACGAAGTCAATACCTCAGAGTGGAGGATATGACGGGTGCGGGGGCGGAGCTGCGCCTGCAGCTCTCGGACGAGAACATTTTTCTTACATTGTCTGTCGACTACATTTCGAAGACTCTGAACGACCCGCAATATGTCTCAATCGGCGGAAGTCTTCAACGCGTCCCCGGTGCCGAGGGTCTTACGTTTATCCCCGTGGAAGTGGCATTGAACACGTATATCCCCGTGAGTACTGAGGATTTCCGGATGACGATGGGTGGAGGAATCGGGATGTACTATGCTGTCCGTTCGCTGAGCGTCCTCGGTGTGGGAACTCAAGTCGTCAACAGTCCGGTCGGTTATGGCATCCATGTGAATACAGGGTTCGAATACCGGATCCGGGACGGCATTTCGGTGAGGGCAGCACTGACATTCCGTGATCCTGAAATAACCAACGAGAGCAAGTTTGAGCAGGAAACCGCGACGTTCAACGGGTCGCCCGTGACCATCCGGCAGAGTTCATTTCGTTCCAGGATCCAGGTTGATGGACTCACTGTTTCCGCAGGGGTACTGATCGATCTTTTCTGAGATGACCGAAATCCCGCGAGGCGTCCCCTGGTTGGGACGCTTTTTTTGTTTCGGAGGGCAGATGTGACCACGCATCAGGAATCGACAAAAAAATCGCTCATCTTTTTGACGGGTTTCATGGGAAGCGGTAAAAGCACCATTGGTCCCATTCTCGCCAATACCCTCGGAATCGATTTCATCGACGTTGACAAACTCATCGAGCGAAAAGCCGATCAGCGTATTGTGGATATTTTTGAGCATGCCGGCGAGCAGGCGTTTCGCGACGTAGAAAGGCAGGCTTTGCAGGAAGTGGCGGGGAAGGAAGCGGCTGTTGTCTCCCTTGGCGGCGGGACGATGTCCTCAGAAGAGAATTTCGAGCTGGTGCACCGCAACGGCATCATCGTATACCTTCAATTGTCTCCGGAAGAAATCCTTTTCCGTGTGAGAAACAGGACGGACAGACCCATGTTGAAGGATGCTTCGGGAAATTTGCTGAAAGGACCTGAGCTCGAAAGCAAAATTCGGGAGCTTCTTTCTGCAAGAGAACAGTTCTATTCCCGCGCTGACATCATTATCCCCGCTGACAAGAAAAAACTCGGGGCGACCGTTGATGAAATTGTCACAAAACTCCGCAAGCTTAAATAGCAACGATGGATACGGTCAAACAACAGATTGAGGTTTCGTTGGGTGATCGCAGCTATCCGATTTATGTCGGCTCGGGCCTGGTTTCTTCTTTTGCTGCGACATGTCGGAATCATGGCATCCGTCCAAGCGTTGTCCTCCTTACTGATTCTACCATTGCACGCTGGTATCTCAAGCCCATTGAAAAAAACCTCGTGCATTTTGGCTTCCATGTTTTGCCGATCATCATCCCACCGGGCGAGAAGCAAAAAAGCCTCGCTCGTGCCAACAACGTTTTCACGTCCATGTTAAAGGCCGGAGTCGGACGGGCGTCTGCTCTGATTGCTCTGGGCGGGGGCGTGGTTGGGGATCTCGGGGGCTTTATCGCGGCAACCTACCACCGGGGCATTGACCTGGTGCAGGTGCCCACAACACTGCTTTCACAAGTCGACAGTTCGATCGGCGGCAAAACGGCTGTCAATCATGCGTTGGGGAAGAACATGATCGGCGCGTTCTATCAGCCGAAATTTGTCTGGACGGACATGGATTGCCTGACGACGCTGCCGGAACGGGAAATTGTGTGCGGGCTGGGCGAAATCATCAAATACGGCGTGATTGCAGATGAAAAGTTTTTCTCCTATCTGGAAAGTCACCTAACGGGCGTGCTCAGACTCGATCGGGATGAGGTTCGGCATGTTCAGGCCACGTGCAGTGCCATCAAAGCAGGCCTCGTCTCAAGAGACGAAAAAGAATCAGGCGTCCGCGTTATTCTCAACTTCGGTCATACCATCGGACATGCACTCGAAGCAGCCGGTCGATTCAACGTGCTGAAACATGGGGAGGCGGTTCTCCTGGGGATGGCCGCGGAAAGTTACATTGCAAAAGAACTTGGCATGATCTCGAGCGAAGTACATGAACGCATCGCTGCCCTCGTCGGTCGCGTACCCTTGAGGGCACGTTTTAATACCTTGAGCAGGTCCAAAGTTCAGAGCGCGATAGGACACGATAAAAAATCCGTAAGCGGGAAGAAGCGGTTTGTCTTACCGACAAGGATCGGCGAAGTGAAAGTTGTAGAAAACGTCGAACCGAAGCTCATTTCGGAATCATTAGAGCTGATCTTCAGGAAGAGGCGGAAAGCATCGGCAGGATGAGGGATTCCTGGTTTGCAATTATTGCGTGCAGTCTGTTGGTTGCGTGTGACAGGGGAGTGGAAACAGAACCTTCAACGGCCGTTGTTTATTCTCGCGATATTCAGCCTCTTTTGAATCAACGGTGCGCAACCGCTGGTTGTCACGACGCAACAACGGCAGCGGAAGTCCTGGTCCTTGATTCCTGGGTTTCAGTGTTTCGCGGGTCGGAAAACGGCGCGATGGTTGTTCCATTCAGACCCGAAAAAAGTCACCTGATTTTTCATGTGAATACGGATTCGACAGTTGCGCCCGTCGCACAGCCGTTGATGCCGCCGGGGCTGCCTCTGGCCGGGCAGGAAGTTCAGCTGCTCATGAACTGGGTCAAAGAGGGCGCCCGCAACGATAACGGAGAAATCGCCTTTTCACAAACTCCCTCGGGCAAAGTGTTCGTTTGCGGGCAAGGGGAAGACGAAATTGGCATCATCGATGCGGCGACAAATCTTTTGATGCGTATGGTGCCCGTTGGCATCTCCAACGCACCCGAATCTCCTCATAACGTCACGGTTGATTCGCAAGGTGTGTATTATTACGTGAATCTTGTCACCGCCAGTGAAATCTGGAAATTTCGCGTCGCCGATAATGGGTTCCTCGGGAAGCTGAACCTCGGCAGCCTGAGGGCGCCCGCCCAAATTGTGTTGACGGGAGACGGAAAAATGGGGTATGTGTCGAACTTTGATCTTCAAGGGAATTTCCGGGCAGTCCAGGTGTTTGATACTCAGTCCATGCAAGTTCTCGCAGAAATCGCCGACCAACGCATGAGGGCGTCGCACGGCCTCAAGATGATGCGCAACGGACAATTTCTTTGGACGGCAAATCAGCGTTCCGACAACCTCACGATTATCGATGTTCCAACAAATTCGGTCGTCGGGATCGTCAAGGTCGATCCGTCGGTATCAGATTCCCTCAATGCGGCATCGAGGTACGGCCCCTACCAACTCGTTTTTTCGCCCAACGACCTGTTTGCATACGTCACCTGCCGAACCTCCAACGAAGTTCGTGTGTTCAACACGCAAACGAGGCTCCTTGTGCATGCGATTCAGGTGGGTATGACCCCGTTGATCCTGGACATAACATCAGACGGCCAATTTGTGTATGTTGCGAACAGAGGGTCGAATTCAGTTTCCGTCATACGCACATCTGACAACACCGTGACGAGCACCATTTCCAATGTCGG
>CAYIBG010000127.1:0-6183 GCA_964361365.1 uncultured Ignavibacteriaceae bacterium
GGACAAACGCCATCACGGTGCCGATGGTGATGGCTCCGTCGAGTGCGTTGCCTCCGGCGTACCAGATGATGAGTCCGATGGAAAGTGCGCCGATGAAGTCAATGGCCGGATAAAAGAGGGCGTAGTAAAGAATCGATTTGATATTGGCGTCGCGGTGCGCAGCGTTGACACGAGAGAACTTGTCGTGCGATTTCTGTTCACGGTTGAAAATCTGGTCCACGAGCATCCCCGTGATATGTTCCTGCATGAACGAATTAATGCGGGCAATCTGGGTACGAACTTCGCGGTAGGCCTCACGGGCTTTTTTCCTGAACAGGAATGTTCCGTAGAAAAGAAGCGGCAACACACTGAGCGACACGAGGGCCAGGCCCACATTCATACTGAACATGAAATACAAAATTCCGATAATCGTGAAGACGTCACTGAACACCATCACGATGCCGGAGGAGAACATTTCGTTCAAAACTTCAACGTCATTCGTGACTCTTGTGATGAGCCTGCCAATGGGGTTCTTGTCGTAAAACCTGAGGGAAAGGTTTTGAAGGTGTTCGAAGATCTCCATGCGCAGGTCGAAAATCGTGCGCTGGCCAATCCATTGGGTGAGGTAGGCGTTGGCGTACTGAATGAACCCCCGCACAATCAGGACGGCGAAGAAAATCAGGCACGTGACCAACAAGCCCTTAGGATTTCGATTCGCAATGTCGACATCGACGGCGATCTTGGTGAAATACGGCCGCAGGGCTTCCATACCGCTGATGACGAGACTCATGACGATCCCAATCGCCACATGCCACCGGTACGGGCGCAGATACTTGAGGAGGCGCCGCATTAAGCGGGCGTCGTATGCTTTACCGAGTACTTCCTCTTCGTGCATGGATCAATTAAAAATTCAAAAATGAAAAATATAAAATCATGATTTTCGTTTTCCGCGAGCTTTGCTTACAATCGCTCCGAGTATTTTCTTGAGTTCTTCGGACTCCTGTACCATATCATCAACATCCACTTTCATCATGGTCGTCCGAGCTTTCAAAATTCTCAACCAATAGTTGGTTTCACGTGCTTCTCGCAGAGAAATACTCACCCTGTAAGCGAAATCGTCCTTGCTTGAAGCGGCCGTTGCTTCTTCTATATTTGCTCCAACAGAAGTTCCTGAGCGGAGCAATTGATCGGCTATCCTTTTCCCGGCCACAGTATCGGGCAATTTGTCGCTCAAATCGACAATCCTCAGGGCAAATTCGAACGTCCGGTCCTTTATATCAGTCGGTCTTTCCATCAGGTGAGTCTCTTTTTACATTTTGAATTTTTCATTGTTACATCTCCTCCAGTTCTTTTTCCAGCAATTGCTTGGTATGCAGGTCCGCATAAATACCGCCAAGGCTTACGAGCTCATCATGCGTACCTCGTTCCACGATTTCGCCTTTGTCGAGAACAACAATCAAATCCGCGTCTTTGACGGTGGAAATCCGATGGCTGATGATGATGCTTGTTCGGCCTGCCATGAATTGTTTCAGTCTGCTGAGTATTTCCTCCTCGGTGTAGGTATCCACAGATGAAAGGGCATCGTCGAGAATGAGGATGCTGGGTTCGCGCATGATCGCACGGGCAATGCTCGTTCGTTGCTTCTGGCCCCCGGAAAGCGTAATACCGCGTTCTCCAATCATCGTCTCAAATTGCTTCGGGAATTCGTGCACGTCCTTGGATATCTGGGATATGTGTGCCGGTTGCGAAATGTCTGTCCCGTCGCCATCGACGCCGTATCGGATGTTTTCGGCTATTGTTTCGGAAAACAAAAACGTTTCCTGAGGGACGTAACCGATATTAGAGCGGAGGACAGCAAGAGGGATAGTTCGGACATCGTGTCCATCGATCAACAATTGGCCATCCGTTACATCATAGAGCCGCGGGACAAGATTGACGAGTGTCGATTTTCCAGTACCGGTGTATCCGACGACTGCGACTGTCATGCCCTTCTCAATCTTCAAATTGATCCGGCGAAGAGTGGGTTGCTGAGCGCTCTTGTGGGTAAACGTCATATCCCGGAACTCGATGTCGCCTTCGATAGTCTTGATCGATTGATCTGTCGTATCTGTGTCCCGGATTTCAGGTACCGTATCGATAATTGCAGCCAGCCGATTCATGGAAGCAGCGCCCTGCTGGAGCAGGTTTAAAACCCAGCCAAAAGCGATCATCGGCCAGATGAGCATCAACAGGTAGGACATGAATGCGCTCAGCGTGCCGATCGTCATGGAACCTTCGATGACCTTTACGCCTCCAAAATAGATGGCAATAATGATCGAACAGCCCACCAAACCGAACATCAACGGCCACAAGAAAGACTGGACTTTGGCGAGGACAAGGTTTTTCTTCATGTACTCCCAGCTTAACTTCTTGAAGTCGTCAATTTCGAACTGTTCACGGACATACGATTTGATGACGCGAATACCGGACAAGTTCTCCTGCGCCTTTGTCGTCAGCTTCGAGAACTGCTCCTGGCGCTCGTTAAATTTTGTATGGATCACTTTGCTGACCCGGTACACGACAATGGAGACCAAAGGCAATGGAATGAGGACGAGGAGCGTGAGCATCCAATCTCTCGTCAGCATCATGATCAGAACGAGGATGAAAGTCAGGATCGTGTCGGAAGGATACATGATGCCCGGGCCGAGCACATTGCGAACGGCGCTGATATCATTCGTGGCGTGGGCCATCAGGTCGCCGGTCGGTTTGTTCTGAAAATAGGAGTAAGGCAATTTTTGCAAGTGAGCCAGAAGGTCGTTGCGCAAATCGAACTCGATGTGCCGTGAAACCACGATGATGGTCTGGCGCGTGAGAAACATGAAAAACCCCGCAACGAACGTGAAGCCAACGATAAGCCCGGCCCACATGAGAAGGTCGCCGGTGACATAGGTTTTTGTCTCGATCCCCTGTTTGAGCTCGTCGATTGCGTATCCAAGGAAAAGCGGCTGGGCAATGCTAAACAGGTTGGTCCCGATCACCGTGAGGATTCCAAGCATCAGCGTCTTCTTGTATCGAACGAGATACGGCCTGAGGCGAAGGAGGGGTTTCATGTCAGCCGATCAATTCGAACTTTGTGTAAGGGTGGAGGACTTTCGGTATGACGATTTTTCCTTCCGGCGTTTGATAATGCTCGATCAAAGCCGCGACGACGCGGGGAAGGGCAAGGCCAGAGCCGTTGAGAGTGTGAACAAATTCGGATTTTCCGCTAGCAGTACGGAATCTCACATTCATTCGCCTTGCCTGGAATGCTTCAAAATTACTGCAGGATGATACCTCCAGCCATTTTTGTTGACCCGGCGCCCACACTTCCAGGTCGTATTTCTTCGACTGCGTGAATCCCATGTCTCCGGTGCACATCAACAGCACCCGATATTGGAGCCCGAGGGACTGTAACAGGTGCTCTGCATCCTGCCTGAGTGATTCGAGTTCATCATACGAGGAAGAGGGGTGCACGAATTTCACGAGCTCCACCTTGTCGAACTGGTGAACTCGGTTGAGTCCGCGCACATCCTTGCCGTATGACCCCGCTTCTCTCCGAAAACACGGCGTATAGGCCGCATATTTCAGCGGAAGGCTTTTTTCTTCGATAACCTCATCACGATGAAAATTCGAAACAGGGACTTCTGCGGTCGGAATCATATACAGTTGGTCGCGTTCCGCAGTGTACATCAGGTCCTCCTTATCGGGAAGCTGACCTGTCCCGCGGGCGCTCTCTTCGTTCACCAGAATGGGCGGCATGATTTCTTTGTATCCACGCTGCAATGCCTGGTCGAGGAAGAAATTAATCATTGCACGCTCGAGCGTTGCACCTTTGCCGACGAAGAACGGGAAACCTGCGCCGGTAACCTTTGAGCCGCGTTGGAAATCGATGATCCCATGTTTTTCGGCGAGCTCCCAATGGGGCTTCAACGGAAAATCCGTCTTGGGTTGTTCACCCCACTTGGATATTTCCTTGTTCTCCGCCGGCGTCTTGCCGATGGGCACTGAAGGATGCGGAATATTCGGGACGTTCAACAATGCTGAATTCAGTTTCGTCTCGACTTCACGAAGCTCCTCGTCGATGGATTGAATTCGTGCTTTGACGATTTCCATGTCTGCAATTGATTTCGACGCGTCTTCGCCTTCTTTTTTGAGCTTCCCAATCTGCGCCGAGACCTGATTCCGCTGTGCTTTGAGAGCTTCGCCTTCCTGAATCAGTTTCCTCCTCTTCTCATCGAGCGTAATAATCTCGCCTAGGTTTACGGTAAGGCCCTTTGCCTCCGCACCCTTCCTCACGAGGTCATGGTTTTCACGGATGAACTTGATGTCGAGCATGGCTTTTAGTTTCCTGATTTCATTTCAAATTCCACCAGTAAGGGTAGGTGGTCTGATGCATCCCCTGCAATAACTCTGGCAGAGACGGGCTTTAACGAAAGAGACGTTATCGAACCCAAATTATTCTTCTTTGTAAAAATGTAATCGAGGCGTTTTGCAGGCTTGGAAGCTGGATATGTGTTACCTTCCCCCGCACCGATCTGATCCCACGAGTCGTCGAAGGTATCCTTCATCTTTCCAATCGTGGCGCTTGCTGGAATGTCGTTAAAGTCTCCGCACAGGATGACTGGACGGCTTGCATATTGTTGTGCGGCTGTCTTGATCTCCTGAACACATGCCATTCTTTCTGCATCATCCGGTTTGTCGTCCAGGTGGGTGTTCATAAAAACGATTTCCTGGCCCTTTACTTCTATGACAAGTTGAAGTAATCCTCTTTGCTCACTCGATTGAATCGACCGCAGGAAGAGGTTTCTTTCTTCCAGGATTGGATATCGGACAAGTACCCCGTTTCCGTAGTCCCCGCCCTGATAATCGAGGTTCTTGCCAAACGTGTACGTCATCCCTGTCAAGTCCGCCAACATCGTCATCGTATCTATTTTTTTTGTTCGCTCGACACCCCGGTCGACTTCTTGCAGCGCTACGAGGTCGGCTTTGGATTCCAATATCACTTTTGCAATGCGATCGATGTCAACGTTGCCGTCCCCACCTTCGCCATGGTGGATATTATACGTCAGGACTTTGAGGCGGAACCCGGAGGACGATGAGCGCCCGCCGGAAGCGCATCCGGATAATACCGCCAAAAACGCAAGAAAACAAAATGTTGGACCGAATCGACGCATCACAAAGAGCGCACGCTTTGGCCAATCCAAAGCAGACCGACGCACACGCTCACGATGCCCGCAACATTCTGAACAAGAGGTATGGTTCGCGGGTCGAGTTTTTTCGCGACCGTTCCGAGGGCAAAAGCCAGGACTGTCATGGAACCGATGGTCCCAATGCCGAAGAGAAGCAAGAATAGGGCAGATGTCGCGATCGATTGGGACAACGCGAGCGGGACGATCAGGACAATGGCTGCCGTTCCGGCAAACCCGTGTGTTGCTCCGATCAAAAACAGCGAATGCCGGTGTTGGTGGTCCTCATGCTCAACGTGCGAATGAACGTGAACATGTTCGAGGCCGTCGTGTTCATGTTTGTGGACGTGAATATGCTTTTTCCCCGCCCCGCTGAAAAGAACCCAGGCTCCGATGCCGACGAGGAGAACACCGACGATAGTTTCGGCTACGGATTGCATGAATGGCGAGATGACAAACCTGAATGCAACAGAAGTCAAACCGAGCACCAGCAGCGTCGCCGTATGTCCCAGGCCCCAGCTAATCCCGAGTTTTGCCGCTTTCCAGGGATCCTGATATTTAGAGGCGAAGACGGAGACCGCAATAATATGGTCGATGTCGAATGCGTGAATGCATCCCAACGCAAGCCCGCCGAACAATGCCAGCACGAATTCCATCAGTTTGTCCGCTCGGCGAGGAGTTCCTGTTTGAGTTTCATCAACCCCTGCGTTGTGTCCATCGGTTTCCAGCCGAGCTCCTCTTCCGCCTTGGCAGTGATGAATCCAGTCACCGGCGGCCTCGGTGCAGGTTGCACAAGTTCTGTGGATTTGACCGGTTGAATGAACGAAGGATCGAGATGAAACACTGCTGCCACATTTTTTGCGAACTCGAAGCGGCTCACTGTTTCCGCGCCGCAGACGTGATACAAGCCTTCCCGGTTTAGCTCGAAGATTCGAATGACGGCGCACGCCAGATCTCCCACGAACGTGGGGTTGCCGATTTGATCGACGGCGCAACGGAT
>CAYIBG010000128.1:0-6161 GCA_964361365.1 uncultured Ignavibacteriaceae bacterium
ACTCTGACGGCAAGTTTCTGAAAAAATCAACGATCTGTTTTTGAGCAAGACTCCAACCTTCAAACATCCACACTTGATACTGTTTTCCTGAAACATGCCAGATGAGCCGTTCGAGAGTTGACGGATGACCCCAATCCAGCGGCGGACGGCCTGAAGAACGAATCAACAGAAAGAGATACAAGGAAAGCCCGAGACAAAACATGGGGGCGAGTTTGACGAGTCGAATGAAAGATCCGCGTCTGAACCGGAGGGAAGAGAAATATAAATACAAAAACGCCGGAGCCAGAAGGATGGTCGTCATATGGTTTGTGAAGCTCATACCCAGAACAAACGCGAAGAAAAAGAGGAATCTTGAGGTCGATGAATCGGTCGACATCTGTTCTTCAACCCCCTTGATAAAGAACAAACAAGTCAGAACAAGAAGGAGAATGTGAAGGGAATAGACTTCTACACTTGTGGATTGAAGCCATACAGTGGTGCAAAAAGCGAATGTAAGGGAGGTTGAAATTCCAACAATCAGTTTCTCGCTCTCGTTGAGCGGGTTTCGATTTCTTGCTGGAAAGGTTTTGCTGGCACCAATAAAAGACATCACCAGGTGCAAGAAAACGCCGGCGGCAACCGCTGTCTCAATCGCAGCAAGAATGTTCAGCCGGGATATTTCCTCTGCCCCCAAGGGTATCATGACAACGCAACGTCCAAGGAGCGTAAACAAAGGATAGCCGGTAGGGTGCGCTATGCTGAGCGTTGTTGCAACGGTCGCGAGCTCGCCTGCATCGGTAACGTCAACAGTCGGACACATCGTGGTGAGATAGACTGCAAACGAAACGATGCTCACAAGCACCGAAGCGGAATATTTGTTCATGAAATATGTTTTCATGTGGCGGCCAAACTCAGGGCCTTCAGAAACATCCGTCGGTTTTCTAGCAAGACACTCTTCATGCGAGCCAGCAAAGTCTTTTCAGACTTCTCACCGAGTCCGGATGCCAGGAGCTTCCGATTTTTCTTGTCGCCGGGATACTCGGCCCCACCTGACTGAGAATTCAGACGAACCAACAGCTCCATCGTGCGAAGAAATCCGTAGTTACTCAAGAGTTTTCTGGCATCGGAGCGTGTCAGGATTTTTTTCTCTGCCAGTCGCCCAAGCGAGGAGAAAGTGCTCAATCCGATTCCCCTGCTGTCATCCTTGAGCTGAAGCACCTGCACGAGAAACTCGATGTCTGCGAGTCCTCCCTTGCTGAGTTTAAGGTCTATTCCTTTGCCTCTCTTCACCCTCTCAGATTCCATCCTCCTCCGCATCCTGAGAATTTCTTTTGTCCATCCCTTTTGAAGTGGAATGGACACGTGACGCTCGATCAACGATTGAACTTTTTTTACAACATCATCATGGCCGCAAACGACGCGTGCTTTCAGTAATGACTGCTTTTCCCAAAGCGAGGCCCGATTCGCCAGGTAAGTATCATAGTAACTCAATTCGGTGGCAAGTGGAGAATTCTTACCCTCCGGTCTCAGCTGGAAGTCAATATCATAAATTTGAGTTGCTCCGGGGTGAAAATAATCGAAAAAATTCTTGAGCGCTAGATCCATTTCTCTGACGCGTCTGGCATCGTCGTAGACACAAATGACGTCCAAATCCGAGCCGAAGGATATCTCACTGCCCCCAAACTTTCCCAATGCCACGAGGCATGCTTTTCGTGAGCTGATATGCAACGCGAAGGCTTTCTTCACAACGATATCGGCGAGATCGCTCAAGTCTTTCGTTGTGAGCTCCAGGTCTGCGTGACCGAGAACAAATCTCAGCAAGATCTTAAACTCATTGAAAAGCCTAAACCGGAGTGGGTCGGATTCGAGCAGGAAACTCCATCCTGGTTTCTCATCGAGGAGTTGCGCCGGATCGGCCAGGAGCGTTTCAAACAGGAGCGGTTCCCCGGAAAGTGTTTGTATCAGGCGACTTGACCTTGAGCAAAGCAAAATGATCAAATCGAACAGGCGTTCATTTTGCACGGCTTGCGTCAAACTTGCCTTGGATGGTGTCTGAGAACAGAGAAGAGCAAAGTTCTTCAGCGCGCAATCTTCCGCACGATACTTCCAAAGGCTCTTCCAGAAAACTGTCTGCAGACTCCCCTCATTCAATGCGGGAAATCCCTTTTTTATCCCGTTCAGATTTTTAGCCGCCTCACTTCGGTCGATCAACTTCGTTTTCTCGAAAAAGCCCGCTTCCCTCCGGCTTCCCGCCGGACGGATTCTTCCCGGTTCCCGCGGCTCAAAAACAGAAACAAAAATATCACGAACTCGTTTTCGGCGTTGGCGTAAGACTGCATCAAACTTGGAGGAGCTTTCAAAGCCCAGGCTTTTTGCCAGGCTTTGTTTTTCATCCTGCGTTTCAGGCAGGGAGTGGGTTTGCTGGCCGTGAAGAAGCTGAAGCCGGTGTTCAACCGATCTTAAAAATAGGTAAGCCTCCCGCAAATCCCTCTGTTCTTCCTGGGAGAGGGCGTTTGCGCCTGCCAAACTTTCGAGTGCGGCCAATGTGCTCTGTTGTCGAACTTTATTATTGAGAGGTGAGTTCAACAGCTGGAGAGCTTGTGTTATAAACTCTATATCTCTTATGCCCCCCGTCCCCAACTTGATATTCAAGTCAGTTTCTGTCTTCGATTCTATCCTGTTTTTTATCTCCCTGATTTTTTCCAGCGGACTTGCGAGGAGAGTCTTTGGATACACAAAAGGCTCAAGGTCGGCCAGCCAACCCTCGCCCACTTTTTTATTTCCCGCAACCATGCGAGCCTTTAAAAGCATCTGCCGCTCCCAGAGTTCTCCTCTCGTCTCGTAATAATTGCGATATCCCTGCCGGGACATCGCGAGCGGGCCAGCCTGCCCATCGGGGCGGAGTCGCATGTCGACCCTGTAAAGATGGCCTTCGTCGGAATGTTCCGACAGCTTTCGGACGACGATCTCGGCCAGTTTTGAACAGTACTCAAAAACTGTTCTTATCCGTGTTCCTGACACTTCCAGTTCCATGTCTCGCTCATAGACAAACATAAGATCGATGTCAGAACTGAAATTAAGCTCATTCCCGCCGAGTTTTCCCAGCCCGACAACGCATAGCATATCCCGCAGTTCGATTCCGGTGTTTTTTTGCAACTCCAATTCACCTATTCCAAGCACCGCTTGGATGATGGAGTCAGCTAACGAGGAAAGCTCAAGCGTGATCGTTTCAATGTCGGCTTTTCGAAGGATGTCCCGGGCACCGACCCTCAGCATTTCCCTGCGGTGAAATCGCTTGAGGGCGGAGAGTTTCTTTTCAGTTCGCTCGAATGGCTCTGCAGAAGCGAGCGCCTCTGTTCGAAGAAGCTCTGTTGATTTCGCTTTATTGAGAACATCGCTGGTCGTGAGCCACTGGAACAGCTCGGGGTTTCGAACAAGGATATCGGTGAGATACTCCGATTGAGCGAATAAATCGAGCGCAAGGGCGAGCAAGACTTCTTGTGAGGCAAACTCATGAAGAAGCGAAGGGCTGGCAGCAGACGTGACGAATCGCAAAAAGTTGTTCAGCGCTCGCCGCCGATCAGCCGACTTGGAGAGCGAGCGGTTCAACTCCGGTATGAAATCTGCGGGGCTTATCCCGGCACTGACGAGCATCGGCCCGAGGGATCGAAGAAGCTCGTCTTGAGAAATCGGCTGGAAACTTTGCTTGAGGGGATCAGACATGGACAAAGGAAAATACCGAAAAAATGTCTAAAGAGTGAACGATGGAGGAAAGAGTGAACTTCCAATAATGAACGTCCAACAGAGAATATCCGGCTAAGAAGAGAAAATGGAAGCGCGGCTTCAACATTGGGAGTTCGACATCCATGATTCATCTTTTGGGTGAACCTTGCTTATCAAGCGCTCATCTTCTATATTTCTCCCACTCCTTTTCTTCATTACTCATTTTCTCACCGGTGATCAATGGTCAAGCTTATTGCGCTCTATAAGACTCCCGAAAACACTCAGGAATTCGACAAACACTATACCGATACCCACTCGCCACTCGTTAAGAAATGGCCTGGTTTGCGCAAACTGGAAGTGGCCAGTATCTACGGCGCACCCATTGGCGAGCCAAAGCACTACCTGATGGCAGAAATGTATTTCGACAATCAAGATGCGATGCAGAAAGCACTGGCTTCTCCTGAAGGAAAAGCTGCCGCCAGGGACGTCATGCAGTTTGCGGGAAACCTCGTCACCATGTTCTTTGCGGAAGTTAAGGAATCTTGAGCATCACGACGCTCTCATTATCTCTGCCCTTGATTCTCCCTATTCATTTCTTTTTCAATGTCTAAATACACCGGCCTCCCATCGAAGCAGTTTGTTTTTAAGAACCTCATCTACGAGAAGAAGAAATGGGTTGCGACGATTACCATTAACCGTCCGAAAGTTCACAATTGCCTGAACCTGGATACGCTCAGGGAGCTTGGTGCCGCGTTTCAGGATGCCTCTTGGGATGACGACGTCGCCGTCGTCGTTTTGACGGGCGCCGGAGAAAAGGCTTTTTGCACGGGAGCCGATTTGAAGGAGTGGAAAGAAGATTTTCTCGGAAAACCCGCCGACTTCTATAAGTGGATGGGCGTTTTCATCGAGACTTTTGAACGCTTGCGCAACATCGGCAAACCGACCATTGCCCGGCTCAACGGCATGGTCGTCGGGGGCGGCAACGAGCTTCAGATGTCATGCGACCTGGCAATCGCTGCGACGGACGTTTATATCCGTCATGTTGGTACAGAGCATGGCAGCGTACCGGCTGCCGGAGCGACCCAGTGGCTTCCGCTGATTGTGGGCGACCGGCGGGCGCGGGAAATTCTTTTCCTGTGCGAGAAAATCCCGGCTCAAAAGGCCTTTGAGTGGGGGCTCATTACAGAAATTGTTCCCAGAAACCAGCTTGATGAAGCTGTTGCCCGGATGGCTCAGAAACTCGTGAAAAAGCTTCCAGAAAGCACTCGTTACACCAAACAGCAGCTGAATTTCTGGCGGGATTTTTCCTGGTCCATGACCGTCGGACATTTGCGGGACTGGCTCACGGTGCACACTTCGTCACCCGAAGTCGTTGAAGCAATCAATGCCTTTTCAGAGAAACGACCGATCAACTATGAGAAGATAAGAAAGCAGATGGGTCAAGCCAAAAAGCAGAATTCAGAAAGCGGAAGGCAGCCAAAAGGGAAGCGTAAGAAATGAACTATCAGAATATTCTCGTTTCAAAAGAGGCTGGTTATGCAGTAGTGCAATTCAACCGCCCTGATGTGCTCAACGCTATCAATATAAAGCTGATGGAAGAACTGGTAGACGCTTTGGAAGCATTGGACCAGGACAACGACGTTCGCTGCATTGTTCTAACCGGAAACGAGAAAGCCTTCGCTGCCGGTGCTGATATAAAAGAGATGGCCGATGCTTCTGCGGTGGAAATGCTGATTCGAGACCAGTTTGCGCGTTGGGACAAAATCCGCAAGGTCAAGAAACCCATCATTGCGGCCGTTAGCGGGTTTGCGCTCGGCGGCGGATGTGAGCTCATGATGACCTGCGACATCGTGATTGCATCGGAGACTGCCAAAATCGGCCAGCCCGAGATCAACATTGGAGTGATGCCGGGTGCGGGCGGTACGCAGCGTCTTACCCGTGCCGTGGGAAAGGCGAAAGCGATGGAAATCGTGCTAACCGGCAGAATGATTTCGGCTGAGGAGGCCTTGAAGTGGGGCCTCATTAATAAGGTAGTTCCCGTCGAGTATTTTTTGCAGGAAGCAAAGGAAATGGCAAAAGAGATCGCAAGCAAGCCACCTGTAGCTGTGCGGCTGGCGAAAGAGGCTGTCCTTAAAGCTTTCGACACGACCATCGAGGGCGGGCTGGAGTTCGAACGCAAGAATTTCTACCTTCTGTTTGCCGGGGAGGATCAGAAAGAAGGCATGAAAGCTTTTGTGGAAAAACGGAAGGCAGAGTGGAAGGGGAAATAAGTGGCCTTCTTATCTGATCAATTCAAGCGCTGCACACCAAACTCGTGCTTGCTGAAATCGCCAACACGATCGACGATAAAACGCTCATAATTTTGCAGCAGACGGCCAGCTGAACCTGCGCATGCCGAGTTTCGCCAAAACCCTGACATCAGAGCAGCTTGATGATGTTGTTGCATACATTCGAACGCT
>CAYIBG010000129.1:0-6138 GCA_964361365.1 uncultured Ignavibacteriaceae bacterium
CCTTCAACGACGGAAAGCAGAGCCAGTTCGCGTTGCGCATCCGGATTTGCAGGCTGAAGCGCAAGGCTTCGATTCGTATAACGTTTTGCATCTTCAAAACGCCGGAGGTGCCGCGAGGCTATTCCGAGCTGCCCGTACGCCGAAGCGTTTAATTTGTCGCTTTCGATGGCTTTTTTTGCCGCATCGATTGCATCTGCGAGCATGGACCTGTTGCCTTCTCCGCCTTGCCGAAATTGACGGATAATGCCGTGGGCGAGCGTTGAGTACGCAAGAGAGAATGTCGGGTCGGCCTCGGTGACGCGTCCAAGAATCGCCACGCCACGGTTTATAGAATCCATATCCGCCTGGCTGATAAGCCAGGAGGCGTACAGGAAAGCATCAAAGGCTTGTGCATTGGGTGTCGGCGATGTTACAGTGCGCGGAGTGGCATCGATTTCGAGTTTTTCCAAAACAGTTCGAACAATGGCCGAGCGGACGGCAGGGAGTGAAGCGATATCCTTGTCGTATTTTTCCTCAAATATTTTTTCTTTCGTGAGCCCGTCGAACATGCGGACGATGAGCGAATAATTGTCTCCGCTTCGCCGGACTTCGCCGGTTACGATCTGTCTCGCATTCATCTCACCCGCGATTTTGGAAATATCCTGAACCTTCGTGTCATAGCTCGAGGAAGTGGTGGGGGCGACAACCGTGACATGATCGTGGCCAAGAAGGTCTTGCGCAATCAGCGTCGGCAGGGTTCCGGCGAGGTAGTCGTCGCCGCTTCCGGAAAATGATGTGACAGCAATGAAAGCTTTGTTGGGGAAAACCGCCTTGTACGCCATGGGGATGCCGTAATATAGAACGGCCGCAATTCCGACGACGGCAGCTGTGCGAGTGCCATATTTTACGACAGCTTTGATGACCTCTGCCCGTCGTCGTTGACGCTCGGCGTCTTCGGCCGCCACCGCCGCCGCTGCGGCGGTCGCATGCAACTCTGCGAGATCACGAGCCAGTTGTGCCGCTTCCTTCTTATTTTCCTGGGCTTTGGCTAGTTCCTCTGCTTTTTTGTTCTTTTCCGCAGCTGCCAGCTCTTCATTCTCTTTTTGAAGCTTTTCATCGAGGATTCCTTTGAGTTCCTTTCCAGACACGTTCTCGGGTTCGCCGGCGAGCACTTGCTCCACTTCAGCAAGGGCCTCACGGAACTTGTATTGATCCATCATTTGCTTGGCTCTCCGAATGCCGCCCTCGATCTTCTCCCGTTGCTCCTCTTCGGCGCGCCGTTTCGATTCGTGCTCCCTGCGCTCTTGTTCCTTCTGCTCGTAGCGCTTGTCTTCTATTTTTCCGAGCAGGGCCTGACCGCGGGCATGCAATGGAGCGGTCTTAAAAATCTCGGTCGCTGCCTTTTCTGCCTCGTCATACTTGCCCTGGATGAAAAACTCTTCAGCTTTTTTGTAATATTCTTCAGCAGACTGTTGTTTGTTCTCCTCTTCCTCGAGTTTCTTGCTGACGTCTTCCCTGTTAGGATCCAGCCGGTAGATTTCGTTGATCTCCTCCTCCGCCTTCTCGATCTCTCCCTTTTCGTAGAATTCTTCCGCATTCCTGTAATGTTCTTGAATGAGTTTCAACTTCTCCGCTTCTGAGATCTGCTCGGTCCCGGCGGCCTTTTGTTTCTTCGCCTCGATTTCCCTTGCCTCGTCAGCCTCTTCATTGGTGATGGCCTCCATTTTTCGTTTTGAAGGGGCTTTTTTCGCTGTTTCGGAAGGCAGAGCAAATTCGGGAATTGAATCGAGGAGCACCTCATACACCTCAACGGGTTCCTCGATGTTTTTCAGTTCCATCGACCCGATGTGATATACCTTCAGGTCCATTTTTTTCTTGACCTGCTTGTAGACATCGGCTGTGATGCAAATGCGGTTGGGCTCGGTAATCGCCTCAATACGGGAAGCGATGTTTACGCCGTCGCCGTACATATCGTTGCCGACAATGACAACGTCTCCGAGATGAATACCGATTCGGATTTCGATCTTGTCGAAGTCAGATTTATCCTCGTTATGCTTGTAAAAATACTCCTGGGCTTTGATGGAGCATTTGACGGCGTTGACGGCGCTCGGGAAGTCCACCATGAAGGAATCCCCGATGGATTTGATGACTTTGCCGCCGTGTTTGGCGACGAACACGCGCATCATCGCGTCGTGTTTCTTGAGGATCTCCATTGCAGCCTTCTCGTCTTTTCCCATCTTTCGGGAAAAGCCTTTGATATCCGTGAACATAATCGCCGCGAGCTTGCGATTACTTTCTTCGGCATCTTCGCTGTCTTCAGTTTTGAGATCTTCGTCGGACATGGGCTACAAGAATCTCGTCGATTGGAAAAGGCGTGTTACGTTCGAGGAAAGGCAGCGGTACGGTGAGGAATCAGTGTTCAAGGGTTGTTGGGATTCCAGAATCAAACTGTGAAAGCGGCAGAAATGGTCCTCGATAATGAGCTGTCGTCCGCGAAAAGTAAGATATTCACGGGTTGGTTCAATGTCAACACGATTTCCGAAGGGTCAAGAAGGAAAATTTGTCAGGTAGTATTTCTTGACGTACTCCGCCACCATCCGGTTTGTGTTGAACACAGGGATGAGAGATTCCATCGAATTCCTGATACGTTTCAGCCACTTTCGAGGGATGCCGTCTTCATCGCGGTCAAAGAATTCGGGAATCACTTGTTCGGCAAGCGTCTGGTAAAGATGCTGGAAGTCCTGTTCATCCTGCTTCTCCATGTCAGGGTCGGAGTTGTCTCCACCGATCGCCCACCCGCTTGCGGGCTTGTATCCCTCGAGCCACCATCCGTCCAGGATGCTGAGATTAAGGCCGCCGTTAATCGAGACCTTCTGGCCGCTGGTACCGCTTGCTTCCAGAGGCCTGCGGGGATTGTTCAGCCAGACATCCGCCCCGGCGATCATCTCCCGGGCAATGCTGATGTCGTAGTTTTCGATGAACACGACTTTTCCGAAGAGCTGCGGGTGTCTTGTAATTTCGATGATCCGTTGAAGAAATTTCTTGCCTTCGTTGTCACGGGGATGAGCCTTCCCCGCGAACACAATTTGCACCGGTCGTTGCGGGTCCGTCAGCAACGGAATTATTTTTTCGAGATGCCGGAACACAAGAGAGGCGCGCTTGTATGTGGCGAATCGCCTTGCGAAGCCAATCGTGAGAGCATCGGGTGACAAAGCCTGCGCCCATGCGGAAGAGCCGTCGCCGCCGAGACGCATGTACTGCTCCCGAAGCTGCCGCCGGGCGAAGTCCACAAGGTCGCGTCTGAGCAAATAGCGGAGGGCCCACAGCTCCTCGTCGCTTGCGAAATCATCGCTCTGGACTTTTTTCCAGAATTTTGGCTCCACTAATTTCTCCGTCCAGTCGAAGCCGAGCCTTTTGTTCCAGAATTCATGTGCGTGCGAAGTTGCCCAGCCGGGTGTGTGAACTCCGTTGGTAATGTGGCCGATCGGAACTTCGGAAACCTGAAGATGAGGGTACAGATGCTTCCACATCTCCCTGCTCACTTTGCCGTGCAATTCGCTCACTCCGTTGGCAGCCCGGGACATTTTCAACGCGAGCACGGTCATGGTGAACTGCTCGTTCCCGTCTGAAGGGTTCACCCGGCCGTATGACATGAGATCTTCGTGGTTCATGCCGGTGGAACTCCAGAATTTCCCGAGCGCGTGACGCATCAGCTCCGAACCGAACCGGTCATGCCCTGCGGGGACAGGTGTGTGCGTGGTAAACACGCATTTTTTTCTGACAACTTTTTCGGCCTCTTCCTTCTTTATTCCCGATTTCAGCTCCTGTTTGAGCAGTTCAAGGACAAGGAAAGCGGAATGGCCTTCGTTCATATGAAAAACGGACGGGTTGAGGCCGATGGAACGCAATAACCTGACTCCGCCTATTCCAAGGAGAATCTCCTGGCCGATTCTCGTGTCGATATCTCCCCCGTAAACGTTTGCCGTCAGGTTCTGATAATGCTGGTCGTTTTCGGGTATGTTGGTGTCGAGGAGGTAGAGTTCCACGCGTCCGACATGAACATGCCAGGCCTGGAAATAAACGGTGCTGTGGCCGATCTCAACGGAGTTGAGCAGTCTTCCGCCTTCCGCCTGTTGAACGAGCTTCATCGGAAGACGCTCGGGCACGTTCACGGGATATGATTCCTGCTGCCATCCATCGGGGCCGATCCTTTGCTGAAAGTAGCCGTTCCGGTAGAACAAGCCGACGCCGACAAACGGAATGCCCAGATCGCTGGCCGCTTTCATGTGGTCGCCGGCAAGGATCCCGAGGCCGCCTGAATAAATCGGCAGGCATTCATGGATCCCGAATTCAGCACTGAAATAAGCAACGTGATCTTTGAGGTCGGAAGCGTGCTCGACAGCCCATGTGGACGAGTACTCCATGTAACTGTCAAACTCATGGAGCACTTCTTTTACTTTTTTCGAAAAATCAGGGTCGCGAAGTCTTGCGTTTAATTCCTGGCTGGAAACTTCGTGCAGGACCGCAACGGCGTTGTGGTTGGACATTCTCCAGCCGTGGTAGGAAAGCTCTCGAAAAATCTGATGGGCTTCGGGGTTCCACGTCCACCACAGGTTATGTGCGAGTGCGTGAAGCCGCTCAGCAAGCGTTGCGCGGCCATGATTTTTTGCAGGAGTTTCGGCCATAGAAGGGCGAAACAACGTTGCAAAAAATTTTCCTGAAATGCCAGAAGCAAGAGGGGCGGAGAATGTCCTGGTACTGGAAGAGGTTACTGGAAATCTACTTTGTGCCAGACTGGCAAATAAGAACTACGCTCTGACCAGTGCTACTCAATCGGATGGATGGACGTGCAATTGTGATATTCCGGGATCATGTGCTCGTCAAGAGAAAGGTTTTCGAAGTCAAAGGAAACCTTTATCGTGGAACGATTTGAAAGTTCTCAAAGAAGGCATATATCGTGAGTGAGCCAAGCAGAAACGCGGAGAGGGCAACCATGGCCGCATTTCGCAAGCGGTTTTTCAGGCTTATGACTGTCACAAGGCTGGCTTCCTCGGGTTGGATTTTGAAGTAAAACAAAGGGATCGAATTGAGACAGAGAGCTAACGCGAGTCCACCCAAGACGACCGCAGGATGCAGCAGCACTTCGAAAAGAATTTTTGCAGTTGCATTCGTCGAGATGAGATTATCCAGCCAGTCATTCGGCGCCGGGAAACCGGCCTCATTCATCAAACCAAACAAAACGATGATGGCCGCTGGGATGACCACCACGATCCCTATTCCGGCAATGGCATTTCTGCGTTCCTGAAAAAATTGTGTGAACATGGAACCTCCCTCTGAATGTAGGATGCCGCCATGATTGAATAACGTGGACCACAATGTCAAACGTGAAGAGAAGTGCTTGGAGGGGTCATTTGTTCTTTTTGATGATTTTTTCCAGCGCGTCCAGATGACCTTCGAACGCTTTTCGGCCTTCACGAGTCGTCGAGTAGGTTGTACGGGGAACCTTGCCGATAAACGCCTTCCTCACGTTGACGAACCTGTTTTTTTCCAGCATCGCAATGTGGCTCGAGAGGTTGCCGTCGGTGACTTCCAGCTGGTCCTTCATCGAATTGAAATCCATTTCCTCGCGGATCATCAAAAGCGACATGATGGCGAGGCGTATGCGGCTTTCAAAAACGATATTCAACCCCTCGAGAATATCTCTCACTTTTCGAATTTCCAGTAACCAAAGATCCCGTAGACGATGTGGAGAATTCCAAACCCGAATGCCCAAAACCACAGCTGCCAGTCCAGCAATGCCGTCGCCAACAACCCGAGAATGATTTCCGAGATGGCCAGGTAGCGGACGGCCCGGAAGGTGTACTTGCTTGCATTCAGGAGCGCGAGGCCGTAAAAGACCAGGGAAAGCGGTGCGAGGTAAACCAAAACCCCTTGTTTGTACAGAATGGCCAGCAGGATTCCGGCGGCGATCAAAGGGATGACAAGGTCTGCCAGAAGGTATTTTGCCGTGTTCGTCCAGAATGGCAGGTTCTTCTTCCTTGCGAGGCGGATGGAAAAGAACACCGTCAACGAAACCGCGACGGTTAAAACAAGAGCAGCGTCCGCGACCAGAAAATGCACGAGCTCACGAGTGAGGTTGGCCGCCTCTGGTTGCTGTGT
>CAYIBG010000130.1:0-6132 GCA_964361365.1 uncultured Ignavibacteriaceae bacterium
CCGGCGCAACTTTCTTGCCGTCTTTGTATTTGCCGTCCCAGATGAGTTCAGTCATTGAATTACTTTATGATTAACATTCTGCTATGACCCTCTTCGCCTCTTTGTTGCATTGAATGTAAATGATTTTGGATGATGCCGCAACCGGCATCTTTGGTTCCATTCCCCATCTTTTCATAAAGTGAGTTCATTTCTCTCCCAGGCCAAATTTACGAAACAAAAAACCCGACACTTTGTTTGAAATGTCGGGTGAAGAACCTACCGATTGAAAAAAGATTTCTATTTTTCCTTGATGGAGTTTTCGACTTCCACCGAAACATTGTAGGTCGGCCTGCCAGACTCAATGAACTACTAGGCAGGTGGGCTTTAGGCCGACCTACCCTTCAAGATATAGAATGTCAATCCCTGTCTTTGGAACCTTTCTTCGGCTTTCTGTCCGGTCGACGACTCGACTCGTCGAGTAACCGGTCGATCAGGTATTCGGTGTTAAACTTGAGCAGAGCATAGGCTTCGCTGGTTATAACGACGCGATCGTCCTTGTCCCGTCTCCACCAGTTTTTCCGATCCTTGCCGTGCTTTCCTTCCTCATTATCCTCGCTCCGTTTCCAGAGCCGTTCCACTTTGGCTACAAGTTTTTCTAATTCTCTGCGGGCGAGGACTGAGTCGCGACGTTCGAGTTCCCTTTTGGCCTTGTTAAGTCGTTTTTCGATATTGCGGACGATGCCGTCTTCGGGTCTTTCATCGCTGTCGCAGTCGTTATCCCTGTCTCTCCCAAGCCAGCCAAGTTCAGCGGATTGGCGCGTGTAGGAAATGATCGTATCGAGAAAGGCGAGGTGAATGAATGGGTTGGGCGAAGGAGCATAACTGGGGCCAATAGTCTTTCGACTAACGTAATTCGCTGGAAAACTTTCCAGCGGCTTAAGAATTTCATGGACTTCGGCTGGTGGCTCCGACTCGAAATTCATAGCTCCCGTGAAACCCTGAAAATAGGCAAGAGTCAGTGTGGGCAATCCCATACTCAACAAAGAGAAACCCTCGACAACTGAGTCAGGTGGGATCCCATTGTAGGCTGTCGCAGCACCTGTCGAGTCGACAAGTGTGTGTCCCCAATACCAACCAGATATAACTCCGGCCGGTCGGGACCTCCATTGAGAATTTGGACTTAAAACTTGAAGAATTAAGTTGTCAGGGACTTTGATTCTAAAACTCAATAACCTCTGCCGACCAGCATGACCGTTTGACAGTGTATACGAATACCTTGCCGTCTCAGCGGAACTAGAGACTCGAACATTGAGCGTTGGATCAACCTTTGTGGCCGGAACAAAGAATTTCTCAATCACTTGATCATTGAATTGATATTTCAGAACGTAGTCACCAGAGATTGGGTCGAATGTAAGAGTTGGTCTCGTTTGAGCAAAAGAACTAAGGCTGTTTATCAGAAATAGTGCACAAATCCAACACATCGTATTTTTCATTTTATTCCTCTGATGAGAAACTGAACTAGAAATCTAAGTGATAATGTTCGCCTGTTGTTTCAATCTCTCCGTGGATACGGGCTGTCGCGGAACGGTCAGAACAGATATCATTAAAATCGATGTTCCCGATTACCCTACCGCGTTCATCTCTTGTGACGGTCCCACTTCTGTTCCTAATGTTCACTCCGCTCCTCACGTTTCGAAATGCAGTTCTAATGTCAACACTTCTACCTAACCGATGAGTTTCGTGTCCAACAGAACCTGGAGCTATGTCTCTTTCCCAATTGCCATTTATGTCGAAAGCGCCACCGTTTGGTAGGCCTATATCATTGATCATCAATCGGTTTTGAGTTGGGAACGCCTGATTCCACGCATTTGCGATTGCTACAAGTGAATCAATGACTTCGCGGGACACATGATGGTTGTTATCTGGTGTTTGGCACGGACTATTGGAGGCAAGTTGATCGCTTGATCCGTGATGGTTACAAGTTCCCCCAACCTTCGTGTAATTCGTTCCTTGGGGCAGTAGGACCAATCTAGGCACCCTCACCACAACCGTATCGGCTCCTGTGATGGCAGGAGGAGAAAGGACTAAAGATGCAATGATACTTTCCTTCCCTCCAAACATCGAGGGCTGGTATCTTGTACGAATGGTGTCCGGGCCGGTTTCAAATTCCTGCGTTCTTAATGTATCATTCCGTCCATTCAAAAAATATCCCGAAGGCCTGTTGGCTGTGTGATCGTGACCACCGGAGCCATCAATGGGCAAGCTTCGCAGGTTTACTCGATAAGGAAGCGCCGTATACAAAATCCCGGAGACTGTGACAGCAACCTTAACATTTACACGACTTTCCGAAGTATCGATGACGCCAGGATAATAGGGTTTCACAGAGTCTGAAGCGATGACATTGATTTCCGGCTTCATGATGACGTTTTTGATCCCAACCTTCGTCGCATCTGCAGATGATACTGCCCTCAGAATCGTTCTTGGAAAATCTGTCCTGAACATCGTGGTGTCCGCTGAGGAAACTGATCCGTTGGAAAAGACGCTGCTCAATGAAGCTACTATAACCGGTGGAGGTGTTGAGACCGTTCCTCTCGCCACTACGCTTATTCCGTTCAGTCTCAATGTATCGTATGGGATTCCGCTCAGTGAATTGACGGTATCCCCAATTACCGAGATGAAGTCTGCAAACTCACCTCCTTCATCAAACGATAGGTTAATCGGGGTGGAGCCTTCGAGAGTGACTTCATTGCCTTCCCTGTCCACTGCCGTCAACCTCACGTTTGAAACTTCTTGGTTTTTCAGCGTGTCTTTACTCAAAGCAATGTCAAAATGATGGAACTCGCTCGGCCTGCCGATCAAGGAGACCTTGCCCACACCCCTTACAGTATCTCTACCTGGATAGGGATAGCCGCGTACCCTCGCAAATACATTCACCATCATTTCGTACAAAGATTTGATATTCTCCAAACAATTACGCAAACAAAAAAACCCGGCACTTCTTTAAAATGCCGGGCGAAGAATTCTTCCGATTGAATAAAACTTCTATTTTTCCTTGATGGAGTTTTCGACTTCCACCGAAACATAGTAGGTCGGCCTGCCAGACTCAATGAACTACAAGGCAGGTGGGCTTTAGGCCGACCTACCCTTCAAGATATAGAATGTCAATCCCTGTCTTTGGAACCTTTCTTCGGTTTCCTGTCTGGTAGACGGTCGATCAGGTATTCCGCGTTATACTTGAGTAAAGCGTAGGCTTCGCTGGTTATGACGACGCGATCGTCCTTGTCCCGTCTCCACCAGTTTTTTCGATCCTTGCCATGCTTTCGTTCCTCATCATCCTCGCTGCGTTTCCAGAGTCGTTCGACTTTGGCTACAAGTTTCTCCAGTTCTCTGCGTGCGAGGACCGAATCGCGACGTTCAAGTTCTCTCTTGGCCTTTTTAAGCCGCTGTTCAATGTTGCGGACGATGCCATCTTCGGGTCGCTCATCGTTGTCGCAGTCGTTATCCCGGCCTGCCCCTTTGGGGTCTTTTCCCAACCATCCAAGTTCAGTGGATTGGCGGGTGTAGGAAAGCAGGGTGTCGAGCCACTCCCCTCCGTCAAAATGCAATCTTGGAGCAACGGGACCAACCGTCTTGCCGTGGAAATTGATAATCTCTCGAATTGAATCCATTTGTACTATGGTCATTGTCCGAGTTGAGTCTTCTAGGCTTGGCAAGTACAAAACTTCATCAAAATCTGGTTTAACAATGAAAGCTCTTATGCCCGGCAATCCTTTGCTCGTCATCGTAATTCCTGTCACTTTCTGACCTGGTGATGGGAGCATTTTGTGCGTTCCAAAGGATGCGGTCAGGTTGTTTGAAAATCCGCCTGTCCAAAGCTCTGGTAGAAACGGGAACCCGACCGGAACAATGGATTGGGCACGAGGTGGATAGTTCCGTCGAAACAACCTTTCTTCAAAGCTCGAATGGAAACGAAGCCCGACGGTGTCGAGTCTGATAGCGTCCCGTCCAAGCGAAATATCTATCTCAAACACCCAGATGTTTCCCTTGTTAATTGGTTCATTGAAGAGGCTGTAGGTGTACTCATGAATCCCATCGGACGTGAGTCGTGCCTGCCCATTCACGAGAACTCTATGCAGAAACGGGTAGTCCGTTCTGATAACTTTTTGAGATAAGGCAACATACTGAACGGCCAGAAGGCCCAGAATAAAAGCGACGTTTTTCATTTGACGAGATTCCTTACTTTATATTCCTTTATCCAATCCAAAGTGTATGGTTTTTTCATCATACTTCTTTCCACCAAAAGCCTCCAAGAATTCTTTGAGCTTTCTGCCAAAACTTGTCAAGGTACCATCGTCATTCCTGAGATCGCCAGGATTCCTATCTATGTCGACGCTTAGACCAATTCGATGATGTGAATGTTCACTGTTCAAATCCCATTTCCCCTTGATATCAAATACCCCACCCCATTCAAGACTCATATCATTCACTCCTACAACAATCGGTATTCCGTCGTCTGTTTCAGAAGATGTCCAGTCGTGAAAGTCTCTCAACGCTGTAGCTAAGCTGTCGTTCGTTTTCTGTGTGCACCAATGGTTGCTCAAGTGGTTTTGGCCCTCGGTTGTTGAAGTTCCCGTTAGATCCCAATAGGTAGAATCCCTAAATTCAACTAGTCCTGGCACCCGAACCTTCAATTGCACAGTATCTCGAGCCGTGGTGTCGACATCGGCAAACGCCGTGATAATGTATGTCCCACTAACTTGGGATGTAATAAAGGAATCGACTTCAGCGACTCCGACATCATCAGTGGTGAGATGGATGGGGTTTTTTCCATTCTTTTCAATCCGATAGAAGAGTCCTTGTTTATCGACGGGCAGGGATTTCTCTCCATTCTTGTGACCATGGCCGCCACTTTCTTGCTCAAAACTGGTCTTGAGAAATATGTTTTGATTGCCAACTGGTTGTCCTAGACCGTTTCTAAGCAGAATTTTGAATTGTCTTTTGGGGTTATACCCCACTCGGTCCGCACCTCTGCTTTGACCGCCGGAAGTACTGGGCAACTGTGGCCAGATACTCCACGGGCTGTGATCTTGAATGAAGAGAATCAGCAACCTTTTAATATACGCATACATCTCACTTTTCTTGTCCACTTCGGCTTGCTTCACCACTCGAATCAACAATCTGGTCAGTGAATCCGAAGGTGAATCGCTTTTCACTGAATTCGCTCCTGCAATCGAGGCAGCAGCAATTGCCATTGAAGCCAACGATATGGTCGGTAGTGGAACTGTCCCCGGCCGGGCAACGAGCTTTACACGAGTCTCGCTCCCTGGTTTCACAGTTACATATGGGATGCTTGTCAGAATGCCATCGGGCGTGCTGATATGGGCTGCCTGAGAGCCTTCTTCGAGCGAAAAATCCAATAAGGTGCCATCTTCAATTTCTGCGTCATTTCCACTCGCATCTTTTGCCTGCACAAATACTTTTGATGTGTCTGTCTGTCGAATGGTGTCTGGATCAACAATCACATCAAAATGATGGAACTCGCTCGGTCGGCCGAGCAATGATACCCTTCCCACTCCTTTAACTAAATCCCTTCCTGGATAGGGGAAAAGTTCAAGTGGAATAAACTCCGTCGAGCTTCCTTCCCCTGTTTTCTCCACGATGATAACCACCTGCGTTGTGTCGGCTGGTGCTTGCTCGTTTGCCATAAATTTCACTTGAATACCTGAGGCTCCAATGGTGAATGAAGCCTCCACATCCTTCAGTGTGTCCCCCACCTGAAACGCTTCCCCGCCCTCGTAACCATACCAGAGCGTTCCATATCGGGAAACACTATCGGCCAGCCTCAACTGGGCCAGCGTGCCCTGACTTCCCCGAAAATGTTCGTTCCCGTTCACATCCACTGTTCGGATATGCAGGATAGACTCTCCACCCGATTCAATTTGAACGGGATCAGCCTGGACCGAGTAGAAATATGGTTTGATCAGGACACTGTCCCTCTGGATGATTCCGTTGCTCTCAGCTGTCACTGCCACCCAAGTTCCTGCGGAATCCGGCAACGTTCCATCAGCCGCCACGGAAATCATTGTGCTGTTGAGTGTTGTGACGGTCGAACCTCTGGGAACCCTTGGCCCAAAGAAGGGGTCTATTATTTCC
>CAYIBG010000131.1:0-6113 GCA_964361365.1 uncultured Ignavibacteriaceae bacterium
ACCGGGAATCCTGGCCCGAGAACATGTTCGGCATTCCGACGGAATGCCTCGCCTCCGCAAACCCCGAAACTCCGCTCGCCATGATGATTTGGAGACCAGCCCTCGCTTCAGGCGAAATCGTTCCTACAACGGAGGACTGCGATTGCCAGCTGTACACGTTTACTCCGGCTCCAACGTACGGCCGAACGTCGCCCTGTGCAAGGTAGAAAACAGTGCCGAAGCCGAGAAAGCCCATCTCAAGCTTGTAACTCGGAATTGTATAGTAGCGTCCGCCATAACCGGGATTCATGAAACTGCTTCTGCCGTACAAAAGAGGCTGATACACAAATTCTCCATATACTCCCCTTCTTCCCAACACAAGTCCACCGCTGAATTCAAGCTCAGGGTTGATTCTTCGATTTGGGCTGTAGGCCAGACCAAAAATCAGCGCCGACGTGTAGTCTCCGTCGATGCCATATCGGCCGTATGAGAAGATCGGAGAAAAAGCTGAGGGGGAGCGATATCCTGAATATCGCGACAGGGATATCTGGGGGATCGTCGGAGCTTTGGGTTCGACCGGAACGGGATCCGGGGTTTGAGCAGCTGCATATGTTGTAAACAGCAGCGTCGCCGCTATGAGGATTCGTTTCATTGCTCTTCCCTCGCTTTCTCTTATATCTATTCTACTCACATGCGAAACAAAAGTCAAGTTTTTCGTTCTGCGCCTTCGAGCAGTGACATCGCTTTGTCCAGGTCTTCCACATCCAGAATCACGGTAGCATTTTTCTGGCCTTTGCCCACGGTCGCATAGCAATAGTCGATGTTCAGTCCGGCACTACCCAGCCGTGAAGCAATGAAAGCAAACGAGCCCGGCTTGTTGTCCAAGTCGATCCTCAACACTTCACGGGTTTCAACCTGGTATTTATGTGTCAACAGGACTTTGTGTGCGCGCTCAAAATCGGAAACCGAGAGCTTGGCAATATCATGGAACAACCCGATGGCCTCGACGTTGACTTTTTCTCTTCCCAGGTGGCCGAGCAACTCGCCCAGTGCTCCAGGCTTGTTATCAACCACCACAAACAGCTCTTTGATTCGCTCCATGGCAGTCCTCCTTTTTTCTGGAAAAGGCTTCAAAGAATATACATATCTGCATGAACACTTGCACAGGCCGTTTTCTTGATTCCATGTGGGAATGTCGTTAGATTCACCCCACCACTATTCGGAGTACATCCATGCGTCGTATCATCATCGCGGGTTTGTTCCTTCCCTGTTCCCTCTTTTCACAAACATCCAATATCAGAGCTCTTGTCGGCGGAACGCTGATAGACGGATACGGTGCAAAGCCGATTGCAAATAGCGTCGTTCTCATTGAGGGTGAGCGGATCAAAGCGGTTGGGCAAATGGGCAAGCTGACCATACCTCAGGGTACGGAGGTTATTTCTACCGAAGGCATGACGGTGCTTCCCGGCTTGTGGGACATGCACGTTCACACCATGATCAACGGGCACAGTGATTATGCGCATTGGGACAAAAAATATCCGGCTGTGCTGGAAACCGTCATCATGCCGGCGTCCGCAAAACAGTTATTGCTGGCGGGAATTACGAGCGCAAGAGACCTCGGGGCACCTCTCGAAGCAAGCATCAACGTGAGGAATGCAATCAATGCGGGCAAGATTCCCGGACCGACGCTGTATGTCTCAGGGCCTTTCATACAACATGAGCCATATCCCGGCACGGAGCTCTTTCGTTGGGGAGTCAAAGGACCCGCAGATGCGCGAGCAAAAGTGAAAAAACTCGCCGACGCGGGAGTGAACGTCATCAAGCTCATCGACCAGGACCAGATGACGATGGAAGAAGTTCAGGCCGTTGTCGATGAAGCTCATAAATACAAGCTTCCTGTTGTTGCACACTCGCATCGTCCGGAAGAGATTCGGCGCGGCTTGCAGGCGGGTGTGGATTGCTTCGAGCACACAGGACTTGCTACCGCGCCCGAGTATCCGCCCGACATCGTCGCGATGATTCGTGAGCGGACAGCAAAGATGTCGCTCGGTCCGTTATGGTGGGCACCGACCATCGAAGGCCTTTTCAACTACGAATATATCCGTGATAATCCCGAACGGCTCGACGACCCATCCTGGCAAGTTGGGTTGCCGGACTCCATCATCCAGGATATCAAGACCTCGATTCGATATCCCGACCGTCTCCCGTATTTCCAAATCACTCCCACCCGCAGGCCAACGCTCGGCAGGAAGTTCCACCAACTTCGCGAGTCCGGCGCTGTGCTCCTGATAGGCACGGACAGCGGCATCCCGATGAAATTCCACAGCCAGTCCACCTGGAATGAATTGGACGCCTGGGTGAACCGCCTCGACATCGAACCGATGGAAGCCATCAGGGCGGCAACGTATTGGCCGAGCGTCGCAATGAAGGTCGACAAGGATGTAGGCACGGTGAGCGAGGGGAAGTACGCGGACATCATCGCTGTGCGGGGGGATGTGCTAAGGTACATCAACCTTCTCCAGCGCGTTGATATCATTGTCAAGCATGGCATCCGCTACAAATGAAGGTAAACAAGATACCGATGATCTCCTTTTTGAGAGAATTTGGAATTACCGAGGGCCGGCTTCTCGAAGACATTCATCCAAACCTTGATACGGTCATCATCGGCGGCAAACCTGTTGCGCGATACACGGGTGAATTCTGGACATCAAAACAGCGGCAGGGTTCATCCATCCATGAAATCTCCTACCGGGCTTGTTTCAAGTCTCAATTGCCAAACTTCTTCATCCGATTACTGACCAATGAAGGCGAAGTCGTCTACGATCCTTTCAGCGGCCGGGGAACAACCGCGATCGAGGCCGGATTGACGGGCAGAAACGTCATTGCAAATGACGTCAATCCGCTCAGCACCATTCTCACAAAACCAAGGTTCTTTATCCCGGACATTCTCAAGCTGGAAGAACGGCTGGAAAAAGTCTTGAGAAGATCTTCAAAAGCAAAATTGTCTCTTCCGATGTTCTACCACCCAAAGACTGAACGAGAAATTCGGTCGTTGCGGGATTACTTGCGCACTCGATTGGAGAATCGATCACAGGACTCTCTCGATCAATGGATTCGCACGGTTGCGACGAACAGGCTGACCGGTCATTCCAAGGGATTTTTTTCGGTCTACACACTCCCGCCGAACCAAGCCTTGACTCCCGATCGCCAGATCAAAATCAATAAAAGGCTTCGCCAGAGACCCGAGTATCGCAACGTCTGTGAAATCATTCTGAAGAAATCCCGGTCGCTCATCAGAAACCTCACGGAAGCGCAACGTCACTGCCTTCTTCAGGCTGGAAACTCTGGCTCCTTCCTGACCGAAGATGCTCGCGATACTAAGTCCATTCCCAATGGTTCCGTCCATCTAACAGTGACATCCCCACCATTCCTGAATATCGTCGACTACGGGGGCGACAACTGGCTGCGCACATGGTTCAACAGCATCGACACGCGGGAAGTGACTTCGAGGATTACTTCCGCAAAAACGGTCGAAGAATGGTCTTCATTCATTCGTAGCGTATTCATTGAGTTATTTCGTTTGACGAAAAGCGGCGGCTGGGTTGCATTCGAAGTCGGAGATGTGCGAAAAGGACTTGTGCACCTCGAGGAACATGTAGCACCACTTGGAATCGAGGCAGGGTTCCGTTGTGTCGGATTGATCATGAATCGACAACGCTTCACCAAAACGTCCAATATTTGGGGCATCAAGAACAACCAGAAAGGAACGAACAGCAACAAGATCGTTCTCTTTCACAAGACTTGAAAGTATTCCAATGAAGAAAAGAATCTTGTGCGTCCTCTTTTTGTTTACAACTCCGCTACTTGCTCAACAGTACGCAAATCCCGCAGATGTCGAGTCAGTGGATGCGATACTTAAGGGCCTCTACGACGGCATTTCGTTTGAACCAGGTCAGCGCCAGCTGGGACCGCGTGCGGCCTCTTTTTGCTGATGGAGCGAGGTTCGTCCCACCGGCCCGAAGGGAAACGCTACGAATGCTCTCTTTTGAACAATATGCTGAGGGAATGACGCGGGCCATCGATCGAGGCGTTTTGAAGAGTTTTAGCGAACGAGAAGTCTCGCGCAAACAGGAAGAAATCGGAAACGTGGTTCATGCGTGGAGCACGTACGAATCCCGCTACAGCTCAAAGGATCCCGAGCTTTTCAGCCACGGGATTAACAGTATTCAACTTGAATGGCATGCGGGAAGGTGGTGGATCGTCACCATCCTGTGGGAAGCGGAACGGCCGGGGTTGAGTATCCCGGATCGCTATCTGACTCCACAATAGCCTTTCCTTTTTAGCCAGCGGCAAGTCGCTGTTAGTCAGCACTCTATTCCATCGCTTTTGGTCACCGCAAAGTGGAAACATCGTCCCACAGTTCAACTGAAAGAACACGTATTCCCGTCCGTCATGCTTCACATTCCCCACTGCGCTTGCAAGTATGCCGTCAAATGGTCAAACGACTCGGGTCCGCCCTCGGCCCAATAAAAAATCAACGAGGAGTACTTCTGAGCAACATTGATGTGCTCGCCAATTTGAGTATAAACTGATCCCCCCACGCTGACATTGTACCCAAGGAAGGGCACCAGAGCCTTATTGGGGTGACGAGCCTTCACCCAGGAAAAGAATGCATCCAATTGTGCGGGGCTGAAGGTATAGTTGTACGGCATCATGATGTCGATATTCTCATGCCACGTTGGATTCGCTTCCATCGAGGGTTGATAATACTCTGCTACCGCAAAAAACCTCCACGCACCGCTGTGAACCTTCATTGCGACCGTGTCGATTTGGCCTTTTGTAATCCCATCACCATGGGACAATGCATCATCAAGATATAACCAGTCGGCCCCATGCTGCTTTGCATAGGCGATCTCACGATCGACTGAACCCCAATCGCGATTGATGATGAACTGTCTGTTGAGACCGGCGACAATAGGATAATAACCCGCACTCTTGGCGGAGGAATAGATCTCATCGAACGTGCTGTCTGCACCAACAAATAGTCTGCGCCACCCTTTTCCCAGGGGCCGTGGTCCATAGAGTGAAATCTCGGAAGGACTAAGACCGTGCATCATTCCAAAGGTCGGAGATGACGGCTTGGTCATGATCGTCCCTGCCCCAGTTGTTTCAAGCGAATTCTCCAATGGATCCGTGGGAGAACTGTACTCCGAGCATCCTACGAACCCGAGAGATACAACGAACATTACCGCGAATGTCAGTGATGAATGCCATAAATAACTCATTCTGTCTGACGACATTTCGGGAACACGTGAAAGATTCTTTCGTCCACGTCGCAAGTCTGTTAAGAGTGATCCCACTTGCTGATATCGGTCTCCGGGTTCCTTTTGAAGGCATCGTTCAATAATTTGGGAGATTTCAACCGGAATCTCACGGACCAGTGAATGGACCTCCGGCTGTGACAGATTCAAGATGGCATATAGAATCGCTTCACGATGTTCATAGTTGAAAGGCAATCTTCCTGTAAGCATTTCGTAGAGAATCACGCCAAGCGACCATATGTCTGTCCGTGGATCAAGGCCTTCACCTCTCACTTGTTCCGGCGACATGTAGGGGATGGTTCCACCTGTTGAACCGCTGGTTTCGAGTTCATCGAACCCGCCGTTCGCCGCCAATCCAAAGTCGATGATCTTTACACACCCTGACGAGTCCGATCGCGCCTGAAGAACAAGGATGTTCTTGGTCGTAATATCACAATGCACGATGCCTTTTTGGTGAGCTGCCATCAAGCCATCCGCTATTTGAATGGCGACGTCAAGCGCTTCTTCCGGTTTCAGAGGAGCGAGTTTTGTCCTCTCGCAGAGCGTGATCCCTTCGTAGTACGGCATGACGATGAAAACGCGGCCATCGTCAGTTTCACCGATCTCGTGAATGTTGCAAATTGCGGGATGGTCCAGAATGGAAGCCACTTTCGCCTCATGAAGGAAACGAGCCCTTTGGCGAGGATTTTCGGCAATGTCGGGTGAAGGGAACTTGATTGCCACAATCCGGTCGAGTTTGAAATCCAGGGCTTTGTACACGACTCCCATTCCACCTTCACCAATTTTTTCAAGCATCTTGTAGTGGGAAATTGT
>CAYIBG010000132.1:0-6071 GCA_964361365.1 uncultured Ignavibacteriaceae bacterium
AGGCATCGAGCCCCCTTGATGCCTTATCGACGGTCTCCGCAACAGTTGACGACCGGGGCCAGTTGAAAGATATCACCTATCCCGGCTCCGGGCCAGCTTTGTCGGATATGCAGAGTCGCCCCCCAGCGACCACTCGGCATTCGACACGGGTCACCACGAAAGTGTTCGAAGACCTCTGAGGATAACCGATGGCAACCGTGCTCGTTATATTCCTTGTTCTCTTTCTTTACACCGTCCTTCTTCTTGCGTTCATCCGATTCTTTCGGATGATCCATCAGTCGGACGCGACCATTCGAGGCATGCTTGTGCAAAAAAGACACACGCGCCTGCACCACAAGAGGAGACAGAAAAGAATCCTTAGTCCTGCAAAAGCGTAATCCTTGCGAACCTTCTAGAGGTTGCGGGTGAGACTTCCGAAGTCTCTTGAGAATTCTGAGGTAGACTTCTGAAGTCTACGTAAGCCCTTCGGAAGGCCTTCTCACCTTGCTTTTCTTCAACATTTCCGCTATTCTTTTCCGGCGCATCCGATCACTGATCATTCCCTCATCTTAAGAAAAACTCACTTTCGGAGGTTCAAAGTTGAAAAGGTATCTCATGAAAACGTTCCCCCGCTTCTTGTTTGCGGCGGTTTTCCTTACATGCTCAATCAGCATTGCACAGGACCATGACCCACTCCGGGCGAAAGCATACAAGCTGGCACAGGAGTTCCTGATTGTCGATACCCACATTGACATTCCTTACCGAATGCAAATCCGCTGGGAGGACATTTCGAAGCGGACGGAAAAAGGAGATTTTGACTTTATCCGGGCCAGACAAGGCGGTTTGGATGCGCCGTTCATGTCGATCTATGTTCCCTCTGAGAGAGAATTCAATGGCGCCAAATCCCTGGCAGACAGTTTGATCGATATGGTCGAGGGCTTTGCTAAACGTTGGCCAAAGACGTTTGCCATCGCCAAATCGACAGCCGATGTGGAGAAACAGTTTGACAAAGGGCTGATGTCTCTGTGCATGGGCATGGAGAACGGTTCTCCCGTCGAGGGGAAAATCGAAAACCTGAAACATTTCCACAGCCGGGGAATCCGTTACATTACACTCACACACGGCAAGGACAACCACATCAGCGACTCATCCTATGATACCACTCATACTTGGAAGGGAATGAGCCCCTTTGGGAAACAAGTTGTGGCTGAGATGAATAGGCTTGGAATCATGGTAGACGTCTCGCACGTGTCGGATGAGGCGTTTTACCAGGTGATGGAGATCTCGAAAGCGCCGGCGATTGCTTCTCACTCGTCTTGCCGCGCTTATACACCGGGATTCGAACGCAACATGTCGGACGACATGATTAAGCTCCTTGCGAAGAACGGAGGCGTCATCATGATAAACTTCGGATCGTCATTCCTGAACGATACATACCGGCGGGAAGAGAGCCGGCAGCAAAAATCCCTGGATTCGTTGTTCAAAGCAAACAACTTGACTCCTCGCGATTCGTCGGCTGAGGCATTCGTACAACAATACCGGCAAAATCATCCTCTACCGGCGCTCACCGTGGAAGACGTCGTGGAGCATATTGACCATGTCGTAAAACTCGCAGGTGTTGACCATGCTGGCTTCGGTTCGGACTTCGACGGCGTCGGAGACTCGTTACCCATCGGCATAAAAGACGTTTCCATGTATCCGAACATCATCCAGGGGCTGTTAAAAAGAGGATACGCCGAAAAAGACATCGAGAAAATTTGCGGTGGAAATCTGCTGCGAGTTTGGACCCAAGTTGAAAAGAAGGCGAAGAGCCTCAAAGCACGGAAGTGACAAGAGCATAAACCCCCTATGAATGCATAACATTGGAGTTCTAGCATGAGAAGATCTTTTGCGTGTTTCCTTTTATTCCTCTCGGTTTCACTGGCCCAGCCCAAGAAGCTCAAGGTCTACATTTCTGTCGACATGGAAGGAATAGCGGGTGTCGTGACAGACGACCAGCTGGGCCCCGGGTCATTCGAATACGAGCGATTCAGGCAGTTTATGACCAAAGAAGCGCTGGCTGCCGTCAATGCTGCACGAGAGGCCGGTGCGACAGAGATCCAGGTCGCCGATTCCCACGGCAATGGCGAAAACCTGTTGATCGAACAATTCCCCAAGGACGTGCGTGTCATTCGTTCGTGGCCGAGGCGGTTCGGGATGATTGCCGGCATCGATGAATCGTTCGACGCCGTGATTTTCATCGGCTATCATTCGTCCACGAATAATCTGAAAGGCGTTCGGGCGCACACGTTTTCCAGCGGTCGTTTGACCAGGGTCTCTCTCAACGGAGTGAATGTTACAGAAGGCGCCTGGAATGCGGCAGTGGCGGGCCATTTCGGCGTCCCCGTGGTCATGGTATCCGGCGACGATGCGGCGGTGGAAGAAGTGCGCTCGCTGTTGGGCCCCATTGAGGCGGCGGAGGTCAAAAAGAGTCTGAGTTTCCATTCCGCCAATACGATGACGCCCGAGGCGTCGCAGGAACTGATAGCCCAAAAGGTGAAAGCTGCATTGGCGCGTTTGAGAGACTTCAAGCCGTATAAAGTGAAAAACCCGGTATCATTAGAGCTCGGGTTCAAACATTACAGGCCGGTGGAAATCTTGGCGTATCTGAAGGACGTCGAGCGAATCGATTCCCACACGATTCGCTATGTAGGAAAAGACATGCTGGATGTTGCAGATTTCGAACTGTTTATTACGAGTTACGCCTTTAACCTGGAACCCTGAAACGACAGTTCATCCTCAGGGGCTTGTTAGTCTCCTCTTTCCCGTGCCATCCGAACTCATAATCCAGAGTGCTCCATCCCCTGCCTGGGTTCTCGTGTAGACGATTTTGCTCCCGTCCGGACTCCACGAGGCGAAATCTCCACCGTCCACTGTAAGCTTCACCGCTGCTCCGTTGCTCAAATCCGCTTTCCATATCCCCGCAATGTCGTTGTACGGGGAAAGAGTGAATATCAAATGTTGTCCGGATGGGCTTATCGAAGCAAACGATAGGTCATCGTTTGTGCTAATGGAAATGAGTAACCTGTTCGATGCAGAATCCACTCGCACCGCATAAAAGAAGTACACCGGCGACGTCGATGAAGGGACCATGAGAACAACTTCCATCCCGTTGGGATGCCATGAAGGGAAATACCCCGGGCTGATCAGTGACCGAATGCTGTCGTTTGTGACGTTGTAGAGCCAGGTACTCCCTGAACGTTCATAAGCAATCAGCTTTCCATCGCGTGACCAGGAAGGACGGATGTCATTCGCGCTGACCGTGATTTGTTTGAGGGAATCCCCATTTGCTTTAATCTTGTATAAACTCAGCCCCTTGGAAAATGCCAGCCATTTGGAGTCGGGAGACCAGGTCGGCCCACCCGTGTCCCCGGCGTAAATCAGTCGTATATTTGAACCTGACGAATCAACTGCATAAATTCCAAGCGTGTTGTTGATGTTTGCAAGAAACGCCAGGGTGGCACCGTCGGGTGACCACGCCGCACGGTAATGAACGTAGCTTTGTTGAACCTCAACCGGGCCTGTTGTCGACTGGCAGCCAACGGCAAGAACAGCGAGTCCGCCGGCGACAAACATTCTCAGGGTGTAGTTCGGCGACATGGTGCCTTAAATTAAAACAATCTTACGACTCTTACAAACTTCCCGAGGATTCCAGAATGAAAACATACAGAATATTCGCCGTTGTGCAAATTTTTCTCGCCCTACCAATCTGGTCTCAGCCAATCCAACGTCCTCGTTTCAGGGAACTGGGGATTGATGTCGGAGTTTTCAAACCGGGGAAACTCAATGCGCTGACAGATGTGGCCGGTGTTCTTGTCGGCCATGTAACGCTTTCTGCGGGCGATAGCATTCGCACTGGCGTGACGGCTATCGTGCCGCATGAAGGCAACCTCTTTCAGGAAAAAGTTCCGGCTGCGGCGTTTGTTGGAAATGGTTTCGGGAAGCTCGTGGGCGTAACTCAGGTGGACGAGCTCGGCCAGATTGAGACTCCGGTTCTTTTGACGAACACCCTGAACGTCTGGGAAGTGGCAAACGGCGTCGTCGATTACATGATTTTAATTCCGGGAAACGAGCGAGTGCGATCGATCAATCCTGTCGTCGGGGAAACCAACGACGGATTCCTCAATGATATCCGCGGCCGGCATGTAAAGCGAGAGCATGCAGCCCTGGCAATCCAGAAGTCTTCGACGGGCCCGGTGGAAGAAGGCTGCGTCGGCGCTGGCACGGGCACCGTGTGCTTCGGCTGGAAAGGAGGCATTGGAACCAGCTCGCGGGTGCTCCCCCTAAACCTCGGTGGTTTCACGGTGGGCGCACTCGTTCAAACGAACTTCGGGGGAATCCTGGACATGGCAGGAGTTCCGGTCGGAAAAGAGTTGGGACGTTACGCCTTCAAGGATGAGCTCAAATATTCCGGTGACGGCTCGTGCATGATCGTGATCGCAACTGATGCCCCGCTCAACAGTGCACAGTTAAAACGGCTTGCAAAGCGAGCAACGCTTGCCCTTGGCCGGACCGGTTCATCGATGCACCATGGCAGCGGCGACTATGTGATAGCGTTTTCGACGGCCAAAGAAGTGCGGATTCGGCCGGATGCCAACCGGATTGAGCAAAGCGTGAAGTTCAAGGAAGACGAACTATCTCCACTGTTCCAGGCAACGATGGAAGCCACGGAGGAAGCGATTTACAACTCTCTCATAAAGGCAACGACGACGAAGGGTTTTCAGGGACGTCAGGTTGAAGCGCTGCCGATTGACAGTTTGAAGTTGGTTCTTAGGAAATATGGGAGGCTCAAGTAAGATGCGATGCATCTCCTCCCGCTCTCCATCGGAGATGCATCGCATCTGCTCCTAGCTAACCGCCACACTTTCCTTTTCCATCATCTCCACAAATTGTGAAAACAAGTAATCACTGTCGTGCGGACCGGGAGAGGCCTCGGGATGGTACTGAACGCAGAAGATCGGCAACTCGCGGTGACGGAAGCCTTCGTTCGTTCCGTCGTTAAGGTTGACGTGCGTGATTTCAATTTGCGACGTGTCGAAGGAATTCGGGTCCACTGCAAACCCGTGGTTCTGCGAGGTAATTTCAATGTCGCCCTTCAGTAGGTTTTTCACGGGGTGGTTTGCTCCACGATGGCCAAATTTCAACTTGAAGGTTTTCCCACCCAACGCCAGTGCAAGCAGCTGGTGGCCAAGGCAAATGCCGAAAATAGGCTTTTTGCCAACGAGTTTCTTGATGTTCTGAATGGCATACTTGACCGCAGCCGGATCCCCCGGACCGTTGGAGAGAAAAATGCCGTCCGGGTCTTCCTGAAGAACCTGCTCTGCGGTGTATGATGCGGGTACAACCTTCAGATTGCATCCATACGAGGCAAGCCTCCGCAGGATATTCTGCTTGACCCCATAGTCATACACCACGACGTTCCACCGCTTTCCATTCAGTTTAGTGCCGGCGATCGGAGGAAGCGCAAAAAGGGTCTTGTCCACCTGGTCCCATTCATAGGGCTTTTGAGTGGTCACAACGGTGGCCAGGTCCCAGCCTGACATTTCCGGGGATTTCTTCGCTTTGGCCACAAGGCTCTCATCGTCAAGGTTCGCCGTGGAAATGATCCCTCGCAACGCACCCGTTGTGCGAATGATCTTGGTCAACATGCGAGTATCGATACCTTGAATTCCCGTGATGCCATGTTGTTCAAGCCAGCTGCCGAGGCTCGCTTGTGCCCTGAAATTGCTGTAAAAATCGAAATACTCCTTCACGACAAACCCTGCAACTTGCGGCTTGGCCGATTCCAGGTCTTCGAAGTTGACTCCGTAGTTGCCGATCAGCGGGTAGGTCATCGTGACAATCTGGCCGGCGTAGGATGGGTCGGTGAGGATCTCCTGGTAACCGGTCATGCTCGTGTTGAATACAACTTCGCCGGTCACTTCAGAAGCTGCTCCGAAAGACTCTCCGTTGAATACGGTTCCATTTTCGAGAGCGAGCTTTGCTTTCATCGGCGTTCAAGATAGGAAGAAGAAGAAGGGAAATCAACAAAATGAGGACTAAAAACAAAACGG
>CAYIBG010000133.1:0-6040 GCA_964361365.1 uncultured Ignavibacteriaceae bacterium
GCCGGTATTCTTGGCAATTCTTATGCCCTTATCGCAGACGCAATAGAGTCAACCACGGACATTGCCAGTTCATTTATCGTCTGGGGAGGCCTAAAGATTTCTGCCCTTCCCCCGGATGATGACCATCCCTACGGCCACGGCAAGGCAGAACCACTCGCCGCAGTCGTCGTTTCCTTGACCCTCATCGCTGCGGCGATCATCATTGCCATCCAGTGCGTGCGGGAAATAGTCACCCCGCATCATGCCCCAGAACCGTTCACGCTTGTTGTGCTCGTTCTTGTCGTCGTCACAAAAGAAACCCTTTTTCGGTTCGTCTTTAAAGTTGGGGAAGAGGTGAAGAGTATTGCCGTCAAGAGCGATGCCTGGCACCACCGAAGCGATGCAATCACTTCTGCGGCTGCGTTCATCGGTATTTCTGTTGCCTTGATTGGTGGAATAGGCTATGAAAGCGCCGATGACTGGGCGGCATTGTTCGCTTCATCTATCATTGTATTCAACGCTTATCGAATTCTACGACCTGCCATCAATGAAGTGATGGACGCCGCCCCGTCTTCCGAGCTTGAAGACGCTATACGACAAGTTGCGCAAGGCGTCCAGGGTGTTATTGCTTTGGAGAAATGTTTTATCCGGAAGATGGGTTTCGCGTATTATGTAGACCTTCATGTGACTGTCGAAGGGGCGCTTTCTGTGCGTCACGGTCACGACATTGCACGGCAGGTCAAGGAAACCATCCGGACTTCGCATCCGAATGTCGCTGAAGTGTTGGTGCACATAGAACCGTCAGATTTGCTCAATGAGCGAGTTTAGCTTTACTTAACCCCGCGGGCGGGGCAAGCAGTCAAAACAACGGGCTGAGTTGAAGATTCCGGACATAAGGCGCAATCATTCCACTACATTCCATTCATTGCGGACAGCGTTCTTATCGGACGTTATATGCTATTGCCAACAGAAAAAACCGTAAAGATATCACCGAAGCTCTGCCAGAAGGAATAATGAAGATGAAACACTTTCACACGCATGTTGCCAATGCTCAAACGGAAGGAGTATTGATCCGCTGGGCGCTATTCTACGACCTCGTAACCAACGTTCTGACCTTCGGGCAGGCCAAACGCTTACGAAACCTGACGGTTGAACTGACCCTGCTGAGACCAGGCGAAAGCATCCTCGACTTGGGTTGTGGCACTGGCGGCGTCACGATCCCCGCCAAACAGCGCGTAGGGTCGGAGGGAAGGGCGGCCGGCATTGACCCATCACCAGAAATGATCGCCATGGCTCAACAAAAAGCACACCGCAAGGGCCTAGACATTGATTTCCAGGTCGGCGTGATCGAGGCTTTGCCCTTTCCCAACGCTTCCTTCGATGTGATCACCGCCAGCCTCATGATGCACCATCTGCCGGAGCATTTGCAGGTGAAGGGTGCCGCCGAAATCTATCGTGTGCTCAAACCTGGCGGGCGATTGCTGATCGCCGATATGATCCGCCCCAAGTCCTTTGCCGGCTTGGGGGCTTTGCTCATCATTCTCCTGCATCACGGCTGGCCGTTCGATGGCGAAGACTTGCGGCGTTTGTTGACAGGAGCAGGTTTTCCAGATGCCGTCCGGCTCGATCAGCGGTTTTCGGCTGTTGGCTTTATGCGAGCCACAAAGGTGTAAAACGTAGGAGATTCAAATGCAATCTCATCATAAGCATTCCCCTCATTCTCACGGTGCTATCGATCCCACAATCGTAACATCCAAACGTGGAATCTGGGCAGTGAAATGGTCATTCGTTGTTTTACTTCTCACCGCATTGCTCCAAATTGTCGTCGTCGTGTTTTCCAATAGTGTCGCTCTTCTGGCTGATACTATTCACAATTTTGGTGATGCGGCCACCGCTATCCCGCTCGCTATTGCTTTCACCTTCGCCCGGTTGAAACCAAGCAAACGCTTTACCTACGGATACGGTCGAGTTGAGGACTTGGCTGGTGTTGCTGTGGTGGCAACAATCTTAATGAGCGCCATCGTTGCTGGATACGAAGCCGTTGATCGATTCTTTCACCCAGCACAAGTACACTACTTGGGAGCCGTGGCTGCTGCTTCAATCATCGGCTTTCTGGGAAACGAGGGCGTAGTTTTATTTCGAATCAAAGTCGGTAGAGAAATTGGCAGTGCAGCGTTAATAGCAGATGGCTACCACGCACGTGTTGATGGCTGGACAAGTTTAGCCGTCCTTTTCGGTGCAGTCGGCGTATGGCTTGGCTATCCTCTAGCTGACCCAATTGTCGGAGCGGGTATTACAATCGTTATTCTGTTCATCGTTTGGGAATCAAGCAAGGTTGTGTTCATTCGGATGCTCGACGGTGTCGAACCTGAGGTGCTTGATGAAGTTGTTCACACTGCTCATCACGTCGATGGAGTCACCGATGTTGGCGAAATCCGTGCGAGATGGATCGGTCATCGCCTTCATGTAGAGATCAATGTTGCCGTTGCTTCGCGTCTTTCAGTTATGGAGGGTCACGAGATCGCCAAGGAGGTTCGTCATCAATTGCTGCACCACCTCAAGCATCTTGGAGACGTTATCGTGCATATCGATCCTCAAGACAAAGTAGGCGAAGCACATCATCACATTCTCGAGCACACGCACGATGGACTCCATCTTCATTCGCATTGACGTGTTTTGAGAAACAATTGCCCAACGGGGTATAAGACTTTATGTGCCAATTGCTGCATAGAGTTTCCATCATTCGATTGAGTTTCGTATATTGAAGTAGACTTATGATCTTGCCGGCAAAACATTGGGCTAAACCGATGAGCCTCATTCTAGCACTCATTTTGGGTTTCTCGTTTCTGTGGTGTTCGGATGCGGTGTGTTCGTCGGATGAAGACAGTGACGGATGCACTTCATTGTTATGCACTTTGATGCATGGCCGAACGAGTCAATCCGATCAATCATCAGCACCTATCGCACAACGCTGTTCTTGTATTGCCCAAACCCCCTTGCTGGTTTCTCCGCCGGCTCCAATAAACCTGATCATTGCAAGTCAGGGTGTCCCCATTTCCCTTGATGCCAGCCTTCTTTCTTCACCAAACCGCCCAATCTTTCGCCCTCCCGTCATCTAGGCATCTTTTCCAAACATTTGTACGCACATCACTGAAGTAGTGGGGTGCGCTTTCATGTTTTCTTCGTTCAAGATCCAAGAAGGAAAAGTATGCTTAAACTATTTATTGCTCTCATGATCGCAGTGCTCACGATTGTGCCATACTCACGCTCACAAACAGCAACTCTCATTGGAATTGTGAAGGACTCCGTTACCCTCGAACCGATCATGGCCGCTAACATCTCCCTCGTTGGGACTACGCAAGGAACAGCAACATCCCTCGAAGGAACGTTCGCGATCCGCAGGATTCCATCCGGTTCCTACTTGCTTCGGGCTTCATTCATCGGCTATGCCGTGTACGAGTTGCCCATTAGTCTTGCCGCGAACGATTCTCTTTTTGTTGAATTGCTCCTTCAACCAAGACACGTTAAAGCAGAGGAAGTCGTCGTTACAGCCACGAGAACGGTTCGCAATATTGCAGACGTTCCCGTTCGAATCGAAGCGATCCCGCAGGAAGAAGTCGAGGAGAAATTGCTGATGACGCCATCCAGTGTAGCGATGCTCTTGAATGAATCTACGGGAATGCGTGTGCAAACGACGTCTGCCGCGAGTAATACCGCCAACCTTCGGATTCAGGGATTGAATGGACGGTACACGCAAATTCTCACTGACGGTATTCCGAACTTTGGCGGACTATCAGCGGGCTTTGGACTCACTCAACTTCCTCCGCTCAACCTCCGCCAGGTCGAAGTCATGAAGGGCGCAACGTCTGCCCTCTATGGTGCCGATGCAATCTCGGGTGTCGTCAATTTTATTACGAAGGATCCCAAGCCTGAACCTGAATTGAGCGCCATCTTCAACGGAACAACGCAACGGGGAGTCGATGTCGCCGGGTTTTATGGGCAGCAATTCGGCAATGTTGGGCTCACAATTCTCGGGAGCCGGAACACTCAATCCCTGTATGACGTTGACGGCGATGGTTTTGGAGACGTTGCTGAATTTGAAAGGTACACACTCACTCCAAAATTCATATTCTCCCCATCGGAGAATGTCAAGCTGCGAACTACACTAGGAATTCTTTCCGAAGAGAGACTTGGCGGCGCCACGAATGCACCACACTCAGCCATCGGTACAGGCTCTCCTTATCTCGAAGAAATAAAATCTCAAAGAGTTGACTTGACCACACAGCTCGACTGGTCGATTTCCAGTAGCGATGCGATCGTTGTGAAGCTTGCAGGAATGAAGCTTCAGCGAGATGCATTCTACGGGAGCTCGCCCTTCAACGCCAGTCAAGGGCTTTTCTATGCTGACGCTCAATATTCATTTCGTATGGATTCACACAGTCTTCTCCTGGGGACTGCATTGAACTTTGAGGAGTTCATCGATAAAACGTCTGTTGTGAGCTCTGCCCGAAGCTATCGCTACACCGTACCGGCGTTCTTTGCGCAGGACGAAATTCACCTCTCAGAATATTGGACGGTTCTCGTAAGTGGCCGGCTCGATTTCCACAACAGGCTCGGCAGTTTCTTCACACCCAGGGCATCATTGATGTATCGCCCATGGTCAATGCTTACGGTGAGAATCGGCGGCGGCACTGGTTTCAAGTCGCCAGCCATTTTTGTTGAAGAAGCAGAGGAAGTCGGATTTCGTGACGTTCGCCCCCTAGAAAACATTCAGGCAGAAAAAGCCACGAGCGGTTCATTCGATCTGAACTGGCGAGGCATCTTCGACGAAGTTGGAGCAAGCTTCAATCTGGCTTTCTATGTTTCCACGCTATCAGATGCTCTGATTGCGGACGAAGATTCCCTTGAAAGCAACGTGGTGTATCTTCGGAGTGCGACAGGCGCTACGGTTACGCGCGGCGGCGAGTTCTCAGCAAAGTTTATGTACAATGATTTCAAACTTTCGCTTGGGTATACGTACATTTACGCTTCACAGAGCGACAACGGAACGACGTATGAACTCGAACTCAACCCTCGACATTCCTTTGGCGCAGTCCTCATCTGGGAAAGTCAAGAAACGCAAACGAAGGTTGGCATTGAAAACTATTGGACTGGCTCACAGCGGCTAGAGCGAAATCCGTTTCGGGATCGTTCTCCTGAATACTGGATTACAGGGATGATCGCAGAGAAGGGGTTCGGTCATTTCCGACTCTTTGTGAATCTTGAAAACATCCTCGACACTCGACAGACGCGATACGAACCAATTGTTGTCGGGAATCTACAGATGGGCACAATCCGGACACTTCCGGTTTATGCTCCTTTGGAGGGTAGAGTCATCAACGGCGGAATTCGCTTTATACTGTAACTTTAGGATATCGTTCTCAGAAAACGGAAGTGATTCCTTCAATGAAAGAGGAGACGAGTCTAACAGACTTGTCAGAAACACAAAGTCCCAACCAAACGGTCGGGACTTTGCGTTTTCTTATGTGTTTATAGGTTCTCAAGTGGTCCGACTGCAAGTCGCCTGCCCGCCACAAAAAACAAGAACGCAGGCGGGGACTCTACCTCTGCCTGCTGCCTGTGTCAAGAGGAAACCCGCCCGAGTGAACGACCAGTCGTTCGGGCGGGCTCCTGACACCACTTCGGACCAAACAAATTAAGACACTACTCACTCGCCATCCCTTTTCCTTGGAAATTCGCTGAGTTTGTGAGAGTTTTCATTTGCAAATATCCTCACATATTGATATATTTCAATATGTTGAATGGAATGGTTCGACATGCCATCTTCTGAAAAGCGTCTCATAAAAGTGATGAAAGCACTTGCTGACGGCACACGACTGCAGTTGTTCAAAGAAATCGCCAGTCGCAAGCAGATGACGTGCAGTGAAGTAGGCGAGCTGTCCCATCTTGCTCAGCCAACAGTTTCGCACCACCTGAAGCAGCTGGTTGATGCCGGATTGCTCAACGCCGAAAAGGATGGTCGCTTTGTCATTCTCTCGGTAAACAAAGAGATGGCTGAAGA
>CAYIBG010000134.1:0-1576 GCA_964361365.1 uncultured Ignavibacteriaceae bacterium
TCCTGGCGTATCTGAGGCGAGCTGAGAAAGCTGCTGAGAACCATCCTGAAATCATCAAGAATCTCGATGAAGTCAAAGAAGGAGCCGAGCGAATTGCGAAAGCTTTACGCGACTACTCTGAAGCGAAGGGTGTGCAAACGGTGAAATCGCCCGTCGGAGAATTTGCCCAGCCTAAAAAATCGGATGACCGCACACGAACAATGGATGAGACAAGCCCTCAGGGAAGCTGAGAAGGCCTTCGAGCAGGATGAAGTGCCCGTGGGCGCTGTGATTGTCCATGAGGGGAAGATCATCGGGCGTGGATACAACCAAATCGAGCGCCTGCAAGACCCTACGGCCCACGCCGAGATGATAGCGGTGACGGCCGCCGCAAACCACCTCAGTGCGCGCAGATTGGAAGCCTGTACGATGTATGTGACGCTGGAACCGTGTCCGATGTGCGCCGGCGCGATTGTGATGGCAAGAATCCCGACTCTCGTGTTTGGCGCCTACGACGCGAAAGCCGGAGCCTGCGGAACACTCATGAACGTCGTGGAGGATAAGCGCCTGAACCACTCCGTGCACGTTGTTGCCGGCGTTTGCGACAAGGAGAGTGAGGAGTTATTGAAGCGATTCTTCGGGAGAATCAGGACGATTCGCACCAAGAAGGAAGGATCTTAACTTACACCGTCTGTTGCTGTAGCCTCTCAGACCGGTCTGCCACTCTTAACTGCTCAATAAGGTCATCAAGGGCCCCGTCGATAAGCCGGTCGAGGTTGTATAACGTCACGCCGATGCGGTGGTCCGTCACACGGTTCTGCGGAAAGTTGTACGTCCTGATTTTGTCGCTCCGGTCGCCGCTTTTGACCATTGATTTCCGCTGGGCGGCCACGGATGCATTCTGTTCATTCAGTTTCGTCTCGTACAACTTTGCGCGCAGCATTTTCATGGCCCGCTCTCGATTTTGGAACTGCGACCGTTCCTGCTGGCACGTGACGACAATCCCGCTCGGTTTATGCCGAATCCGAACCGCCGTCTCAACTTTGTTGACATTCTGACCGCCTTTGCCGCCGGCGCGATAGGTGTCAAATTCAAGGTCTGCGGGGTTGATATCCACTTCAATATCTTCGACTTCCGGCAAAACGACTACCGACGCGGCAGAGGTATGAACTCTTCCCTGGGCTTCCGTCTCCGGAACTCGCTGCACACGATGGACCCCGCTTTCATACTTCATCAAGCCGTACGCTCCTTCCCCGGAAACGGAAAACACGATTTCTTTGAAACCTCCCTTGCCGGTCTCATTCCAGTCCATCAATTCGACTTTCCATCCCTTACGTTCTGCGAATCTCGAATACATTCGATGTAAATCGGCCGCGAAAAGCGCCGCCTCTTCTCCTCCGCTGCCGCCTCTGATCTCCATAATGAAGTTTTTTGTGTCATTAGGGTCTTCCGGAACTAACAAAAATTTGAGTTCTTCTTCCAGCTTGGCCAGCTCGGTTCTTGATCGCTCGAATTCTTCCTGAGCCATGGCCTTCATGTCGGGATCGCTTGTGGACTCGAGTATCTCTTTGCTGCCTTGAAAGTCTCGCTCTGTTTT
>CAYIBG010000134.1:1676-5950 GCA_964361365.1 uncultured Ignavibacteriaceae bacterium
GTCGTAATCCTTTGGAGCCACAAACCCGGAGCAATGATGATTCTCCCCCACCACGTGGTGCTGTGTTTGGCGGAGAACTTGATGATTTCGTAGGCAAGGCCGCCTACAACCGGGATGAACGGCAGGTGAGTGACCAACCTGATCAGCAACGTCATCTCGCCCACAGCTTGTTTCAAAAAGTAATCAAGAATGCTGAATGAAATGATCGCCACAACCATGACGATTAAAAGAAAACTTGTTCCACACCGCGGATGAAACCGGCTCCGCTTCGCGGCTGCCGAGGGTACCAGATCATCATTGAGCTCGAACGCAAAAACAGATTTGTGCTCTGCCCCGTGATACTGAAACAGCCTTCTGATGTCTTTCAAAAGCGAAATGGCTGCCAGATAGGCAAGGAGGAGAGCGATGCGAATGACCCCCGCCACCAGGTTGAATTCGAAAGCGCTTTGTTCAAGTTGAAAAAGCTTGCTGGCCGCCACGAGCGGCGTGACAAAAAAAATGGCTATCCCCAAGGCAAGTGCGAGAACCAGGCTGCCCACGAGGGCAAGATTCGATTGACCCTTCGGAGTTTCGGCCTTTGTCTGGCCGTTTTTTCGGTCTTCGAGATTCTGATCCATCATGGCGACCTCGGCGGAGTAATTCAAGGTTTTGATTCCGAGGTACATCATGTCGATCAATCCGATGGCTCCCCTGACGATCGGGATCTTACCGAAGCGAAACCGCTCCACCCAGGAAATAAAAGCCTCTTTTCTCACGACAATATCGCCATTTGCCCGTCTGACCGCCGTCGCAACCGAACCCGGCGCACGCATCATTACGCCTTCGATAACCGCCTGACCCCCGATCTGCATCGGTTTGTTCGGGTCATAATTCGGGTTCGTTGGGACCCAGCTCGACTTTCTTCCCTGTTCACTCACGAGAGTCATTTTTTCATCCATAGTTTCTTCAATATACGAAACGTTGATACGGAGAGCAAAACCCCTTTACATGTTCCGGACAAAAACCGTACGGAACTGTTGCATTTCTTTTCTGCTAACGATGCCGACGAAGAGAAGCACGACTACGAAGCAAGCGACCAGGACGGTCTTTATGAGAATCCCCCATAAACTCCCTGCTTCTAAAGACAGGAACGTCGAGAGACTGTACAACGCCAGGGCTGCCACGGCGACTCGAATGATCTTGCTCCATTCACACTCGATCTTATAAAACTTCTGCGAAACAAAAAACATCCCAATCGCCATAGCGACGTATGACCAGAGGGTTGCCTGTGCCGCGCCCATCAAACCCATGGAGGGAATGAGAGCATAGTTGAGACCAACTTTCAGAGCGGCGCCAAAGCCCGAATTCAACGGAATGTACTTGGTCTTTTTTTCGAGATAGACGCCGGGCACAAAAATTGTGTAAATGCCGGTAAACACATATGCGAGGAGCGTCCACGGAACAATGGACAAACCCGGCCAGTAATCCGGATGAATGAAGTATCGTCCCGCCACCCGAAGTCTCACGAGGTCTTCGACAAAGAGCGAACCAATCAGAAAAACGCTCATGAGTACAACGAAGAGATACGTTAAGATTTTCGAAAACATTTGTTTGGCATCGTCATCCCTGGCATGATTCAGGAAAAAAGGCCTCCATGCATAGTCGAACATCCCGACGACGAGCATCATGAGAATTCCGAGCCTGTAATTTGCCTGATAAATGCCGAGCGTTGCGTCATCGGTCAAGGCTTTGAGAATGGGCCGATCGACAACCTGCAGCGCAATTCCCGCCAGCCCGGCCGGAATGAGCGGAAGACCAAAACGCAGAATCTCTTTATACAATTTCGCAAACCATCGGAGGGTCAGGCTTGATCGCACAATCCATACGGTGACAAGGCACGTTGAAGCGGACGCAATCAGATTAGCCAAAAACACGCCTTCGACTTTCATCCGAAAAGAGACAAGAAAAACAATGTTCAAGATGAGGGTTAAAACAATGTTCGTGAGCTTCAGCGATGCGAACATTTTTGCCCGGTGTGCCATGCGCAAGGAGGCGAACGGGACAAGGGCAATCGCATCGAAACAGAGAATCCACGCTGCATACTCGACAATTCGTGTTTGATCGAGGGGAATATCTATGAGGGACGCGACAGTGGGAGCGCAGAAGTAAATCAGTGACGAGAAGACCATCGACGTTCCGACGAGCGAAAAAAACGGAACGCTGAAATTCTGTTGTTTGTCCCCGATCTCAAGCGATGAAACGAACCGCATGTATGCCTGTTCCATCCCGTATCCGTAGACCACCACGACAAAGGCAATATAGGCGTACACGTTCGCGATGACGCCGAACTCGGCCGGGATCAAAAGGTTTGTGTAGAATGGGACAAGAAGGAAGTTGAGAAGCCTGCCCACAACGGTGCTGAGGCCGTACACGGCCGTTTCTTTCCCCAGCTTGAGGATTTTTTCAATCATGATGTCAGAGGAAACAAAATGGCAGGAATGACCGGAAACTGCTGGTCAGGAAGTTACGTCAGCGCCGTCGACAAGCATGATGGGAATATCGTCCTTCACCTCATACACCTTGCCGCAACTCTTACAGGTCAGCGTGTTCTCAGCTTGTTTGTAGTCAAGATCTCCTTTGCATTTCGGACAGCAGAGGATTTCAAGCAGTTCTTTTTTCAACATACGCTTCCTTGGATTTTTGGACAGCCTCTTCCAGGGCATGGATAAACATGGAAGGCGCTCTGGTCGGCTTGCCGGTACTCGAGTTGATGAAACTGTGGACAGTGTATCCTTCCACCAGGGGTTCTCCCTCGCCCTCGCGGGTAATTTTGTACTCAATTCGTACCCGGGCGACGGGCATTTCGGGGACGACGGTTTCCACATTGAGCAAATCGTCATACCGCGCCGACTGGCGGTATTTTGCGTATGCTTCTATCACCGGTAAATAGACTCCATGGCTTTCAATCTCCGTGTAGGGAAGCCCGATCGACCTCATGAAATCGGACCTGCCCTGTTCAAAGTATTCAAAATACTTCCCATAGTAAACGAACTTCATCTGATCCGTGTCCGCGTATCGTACTCGAATTTGAGAAACATGCTTAATCATCCACCACTCCAACAATCCATTAGGCCATCTCTTTGCTTTATTTATTCATTCCACAATCCTCAATTCGCACTCCGCAATTCTCTATCCTTCCTTCCAGGCTCCCATGGCAGCAAATTTGGCGATCCGTTTTTCAACAAGAAGCGCCGGTTTCAATTTCTTCAGGACCCTCAGCTCTTCGATGAGTATCTTTTTCAGCGTGTTTGCTGATTCCTGATGATTGCGATGCGCCCCGCCAAGCGGCTCCGGAACCACCCGGTCAACGATACCCTGTTCCATGAGATCGGGTGCCGTTAACTTCAGGGCCTCGGCAGCTTGTTCCTTGTAATCCCAGCTCCGCCACAGGATACTCGAACAAGACTCAGGAGCGATGACAGAATACCATGCGTTCTCGAACATCAGGATCCGGTCTCCAATCCCAATTCCCAACGCACCTCCCGAAGCACCTTCTCCGATAATAACAACGATGATAGGAACGGGCAAATGCGACATTTCAAAAAGGTTACGGGCGATCGCTTCGGCCTGCCCTCGCTCCTCGGCCTCAAGTCCCGGATATGCGCCCGGCGTATCGAGCAGCGTAATAATCGGCTTCTTGAACTTGACGGCCAGTTGGAACATCCTGAGTGCTTTCCGGTATCCCTCGGGGTTCGGCATTCCAAAATTCCTGTAAAGATTCGACTTGGTGTCACGGCCCTTCTGGTGGCCCACAATCAGGACCGTTTCCTTCCCCAGAGTCCCAAACCCGCCTACAATCGCCTTGTCGTCTCCATGGCGGCGGTCGCCACGAAGCTCCACGAAATCGTCAATCATCATCTGAATGTAATCGAGCGTATACGGCCTCTCAGGATGACGGGCCAGCTGGACCCGTTGCCATCTTGTGAGATTTGTATACACGCTGCGCCTCAACTGATCGACCTTCTTTTCCAGTGTTTGGATTTCCTCTGCAATATCAAGATTCTCCGAATACTTGCGCATTTCCTCGATTTTCTGCTCAAGTTCGACAACGGGTTTTTCAAAGTCCAGAATTACTTTTGCCATGAATTGCGTTGCCGTTAGTTTTTCCTGCGCTGGAGCATGGTCTTGATCAGAATTTCCATATCAAGTAAGACGGACTGGTTCCGCGCATAATAAAGATTGTATTGATCGACTTCTTCAGGGGACATCGGGCGCTCTCCTTGCAGCTGAACCAG
>CAYIBG010000135.1:0-5931 GCA_964361365.1 uncultured Ignavibacteriaceae bacterium
AATCTGGAGCATGCTGAACGAGCGGGGAACCATCAGAGATGCCGGGTGGGAGAGCGCTGCAGAGTTGCGTTTGCCGGACGGCCACAAGCTCGGTAAACCTGAAATCCTGGTGAATAAGATCGATGACAAACAGATCGAAGACGTTGTGCATTTCCTGGAACAGGGTAGTGATGGACCTCCCTCAGCAAAATCGGCCAATGTCAAGCCTCTCATTCCCATCGAGGATTTCAAAAAAATCGATTTGCGTTTGGGTAAGGTCGTTTCAGCCGAACGCGTTCCCAAATCGGACAAGCTGCTGAAACTCCAAGTTGAAATCGGCACAGAGAAAAGGCAAATCATTGCCGGCATTGCACAACACTATTCAGCGGATCAAATGGTTGGGAAGATGGTTGTTGTCGTTGCGAATTTGCAGCCGGCGAAACTGATGGGCCAGGAGTCTCAGGGCATGTTGCTTGCCGCGAGTGACAGCGATGGTAAACTTTCTGTCGTTACGGTGGACAGCGAGCTTGCGAGCGGAAGCGCTGTCAAGTAGTCTCGATCTCGATGGTAGAATATATTGATTCCAGACGATTTTAGAGGTATATTCATCAGAATTTGACCATCCCACATTCGGAAAATCAAGGCATTGCGGTGCGAAGACTCCAGAGTTTACTCAATTTCGTCAAGATTGAGCATACGCTTTTTTCACTTCCTCTTATCTACAGCGGTGTTTTCCTCGCAGCGCTTGAGCCACCTGGATTCTCCCTGATCATTCTTGTTTTTTTTGCGGCAGTGGGAGCGCGTACGGTCGCGTTGTCTCTCAATCGGCTTATTGACCTTGAGATTGATAAACGTAACCCAAGGACGACGGGTCGCGAGCTTCCAAGTGGACGACTGACAGTACGGGAAGCGGCTGCCATTCTTGGCATTTCCTTGATTCTCTATTTTGTTTCCGCCGGCCTCATCTCCAAGTTCTGCCTCTACCTTTCACCCATTCCGCTTGTGATATTCACTTTTTATCCATACATGAAACGGTTTACGGCGCTGGCCCATATAGGGGTTGGGTTGGGGTTATCCATGGCCCCACTCGGTGGGTGGTTTGCTGTTGCTCAGTCTTTCCAGAACATCCTGCCCGGTGCACTGCTTTCCTTGTTCACTCTTTTATGGGTTTCGGGCTTCGACATCATTTATTCGACGCTGGATGAACTGTTTGACCGACAGGCGAACCTTCACTCTTTCAGCTCAAAATATGGCAAACAGAAGGCCCTAAGAATTTCGGGGTATTTCCACGTGGCAGCGTTTCTTGCACTGGGCCTCCTGTTCGTTGTGTATATCAAGGCCGTGGCAGCATTGCCTTTCTTGTTTGTTTCCGGATATCTGCTTTATCTCGAACACAAGAAGGCCGATGATGTGGAGTTTGCTTTCTTTAAGGTGAATGCTGCATTGGGTTTTGTTGTGCTCGGAATGGTTGTGGCCGGAGTCTATTTTCCATGAGGGTCGTTGTAGGAATTACAGGTTCCTCGGGCGCAGTGTACGCAAGAGATTTTGTCATAAAATGCCCGGGCGATAAATTCCTTGTTGTCAGCAAGTGGGGCAAGGTTGTCCTCAAGGAGGAGCTGGGGATTTCGGAGAAGGATCTGCTGCCGTTTGTTAAAAGGCAGTTCTCAGATGACGACTTAACGGCGCCTCTCGCTTCGGGTTCCAACATCTTTGATGCACTGGTCGTACTTCCGTGTTCGACATCGACACTGGGCAAGATCGCGTCGGGAATTGGCGATACATTGATCACGAGAGCGGCCCAGGTTGCCCTCAAGGAACGGTTCAAACTCGTTCTGTGCTTAAGAGAGACTCCAATGTCCACCGTGGCGCTTGAACAATGCACGCGGCTCTCAAGGGATGGCGTCATTATCATGCCGATCTCTTCGCCGATGTATTTTGTGCCGAAATCCGTAGATGAATTCGTTGGGGCATTCGTGGACAAACTCATGGGCGTGATCGGAGTCAGGAAAACAAAAGGATGGAGGGCTGAGGAATTAGAATAACAAGTCGGTCCCGGCAATCCACTCCATGAGGACTTTCCCGGCATTCGGCGAGTTTGTCAAATACCTTGAGTCGATTGGGGAGCTCACACGAGTCAGCGTAGAGGTTGACCCGTATTTGGAAGTCACGGAAGTAGCGACGCGGGCTCTCAGGGAAAAGATGCCGGCCGTCTGTTTTGAGAGGGTCAAGGGATCCCAATACCCGCTTGTCGTAAATGCTTTTGCTTCCGATCGACGGATCGAACATGCTCTCGGGCGAAACCCCGAACAGATCGGTGAGGAGTTGGTTCGGTTCATCGAGAAAGCGAATCCACCCAGTTTATCCGTTCTTTGGAAGAATAGATCTCTCTTGAAGCGATTTCTGAGCGCAAGGGCGAGAGAAAGTACATCAGGTTCATCCCAGGAAGTGATTTCTGCACCGGATTTGGATGAATTGCCTATCCAGGTGTGTTGGCCCGGTGACGGCGGAAGATTCATCACTTTGGGTCAAGTTTTCACTTACGACCCGGAAGATGGAAAACGCAATGTCGGCATCTACAGGCTCCACGTCCATGATGGGTCAACCACGGGAATGCATTGGCAGATTCAGAAGGGTGGCGGGTTTCACTATCACAAGGCCGAGAAGCTGGGCCAGGACTTGGAAGTTGCCGTTGCCCTTGGTACGGACCCGGCGTTGATGATCGCAAGCGTGGCTGCTTTGCCGGAGGGCTTCGACGAAGTTCAGTTTGCCTCGTTCTTGCGGGGTTCATCAATTCCCATGACGCGGGGAAAACAGATTTCGATTTCCGTACCGTCGAACGCCGAGTTTGTGCTCGAAGGTGTGGTTCCGCAAAAGGAACGTAAATCGGAAGGTCCGTTTGGAGATCACTTTGGGCATTATTCGACAGCGGCCCCTTTTCCAGTTTTTCATGTAAAGACAATCACCCGTCGAAGGAACCCGTATTATCCGGCAACGGTCGTCGGCATACCTCCGATGGAAGATAAGTATTTGGGGGATGCAACCCAGAAGATTCTCGGGCCTCTGGTTCGACTTATTCACAAGGAAGTCAGGGATGTGTGGGCGTATTATGAGGCAGGCTTTCACAATCTTCTTGTCGTTTCGGTTGAAGAGCGATACAAAAAGGAAGCGATGAAGGCAGCGCTGGGTTTGTTGGGAACCGGTCAGCTCTCACTCACCAAGTGCATGATCCTCGTTTCAGAGACCGTTGCAGTGAGCGACTGGCCTGCTGTTTTAAAAGAAATCCGAGAACATTTTGACCCTCACTTTGATTTTGTCTTACTTCCGAAGGTTCCGCTGGACACGTTGGACTTTACCAGTTTCAAGATGGAGCTGGGCAGTAAAATGATTATCGACGCTACCAGGAAGACAGGCCGGCAGGGAGGTTCGGCGAGCCGGAAAAAGTATTCGACGGCCTCACTGAAATCGTTGGACAGACGAATTGTGGATGCCGAAATCATCGAGGATTGTTTGCTGTTGGCGAAAGTGTCACAAGGGGGCCGCTCGGTTGTGGAAAAACTTGTTCGTACAAAGGAATTGGGAAATTTAAAAATAGTGGCATGCGTAAGCGAAGACGTTGATATCAGGGAACCAGAAAGTTACATTTGGGGACTTTTTACAAGGTTCGATTGTGAACGCGACATCGTTTTCTCAAAGCAAAGGATGATGGGGATATCACCGATTTATCAAGGGCTCATGGGAATCGACGCAACCTGGAAAAAGGGATACCCAAAGCCGTTGGTCATGGACCGAAAAGTGAAGCGATTAGTAGATGAGCGTTGGGGAACATACTGGAAATCCTGATTATCACAACAGACGACTGTGAAAATTCAATTTCGAGATAAGCAACTGATTCCAATTTGGGACAAGGTCCGGACGGGAAGACGCCTGACTTTGGAGGACGGTGTACAGCTCTTCAGGACACCAGATATCATCTCGCTGGGTAAGATGGCTCATTCTGTTCAAAAGCAACGGAGCGGTGACGGCGTTTTCTTTGTTCTGAACCAAAAAATTGAACCAACGAATATCTGTGTGCTTGCATGCAAGTTCTGTGACTTTGCTACGAAGGCTGGAAGGTCCGACGCTTACGAGATGACGATTCATGACATCCTGCACAAACTGACACCCGAGATCCATGAGGTGCATATTACCGGCGGTTTACATCCGGATTGGGAGTGGGAATATTACCTCGAAATGCTGCGTCAGATTCGCAAGAATTTTCCGAACCTCGACATCAAGGCATTTACTGCTGTCGAAATCGATTTTTTCCATAAGAAATTCAAAATGCCTCTCGATGAAGTGCTTTGGCAGTTGAAGGAAGCAGGACTTCGAACAATGCCGGGGGGCGGGGCGGAGGTTTTTTCGGAGCGGGTCCGAAGACAACTTTACAGTTCCAAAATAGGCATGAAGACCTGGTTTGAAGTTCACAAGCTCGCTCATCGAATGGGGATACCCACGAACAGCACGATTCTGTACGGCCACATCGAGACGATTGAAGAACGGGTCGTGCATATGATAAAGCTCCGCGAGGCCCAGGACGAAACGGGTGGATTCCTGACCTTTGTACCGCTTGCTTTCCAGCCCGGGGACACGGGCATCAAACCGCGAAACAGGTTTACGTCTGCAATTGACGACCTGAAAATGATCGCTGTCTCGCGCCTCATCCTGGACAACTTTCCGCACATCAAAGCCTATTGGGTCATGTTGACCGAAGAAGTTGCCTCGGTAGCGCTGAATATCGGAGCGGACGACATGGACGGGACTGTGGGAGGAGAACGCATCGCTCATGATGCCGGTGCGATCAGTCCTTCAACCTTGGCGAGGGACCAGATTGTCAAAATCATTAAAGATGCCGGCAAGATTCCCGTGGAACGGGATATCTATTACAATCCTATCAATCTCCATGCGAACAATGTTGTCGGAAAAATTCCTTTCTTGAATTCGGTGCCGTTTTATGAGCATTTTGAAAAGCATCAATTCAAAGTACTCCCTCTTACACCACGCAGGATGGGGGTTTTGGCTGAGAAGAACCAGATTGATGCAGGGCTTTTTTCGCATGTTGACTACATACGGCAAATGAATTCGCTTGAATTGATTCCTTTCTGCATCGCAACACGGGATCAAGTGAAGAGCGTACTGCTGTTTTCCAACCACGGGTGGTTGGATCTCGACGGGAAGAGGATCGGAATCAGCGACGATACGGCGACCTCCGTCAAGTTGCTGAGAATCCTCCTCGAACGGAAATACAAGGTCAAGGCAAAGTTCATTCGTATGCATTCAGGAGTGAACGACTACAGCTCCTTTGATGCAGTCTTGTTGATCGGCGATGAAGCATTGAGACGCAATAAATTCGGCTTGAGCGGGTTTGAGTTGGTGTATGACCTTGCGAAGGAGTGGTACGATTGGCAGAAACTTCCTTTTGTATTTGCCGTGTGGGCAGTGAAAAATTCCTTACCGGAACAACAAAGGGATGAGTTGAAATCCATCATCAGTCACGCGCTGGAAAAGGCTGAGGAGGATTTCGATTCGCTCGGTATCCTGCATGGAAAAAGTATTGGACTTTCCAGCCACGAAACGGCAGAATATTTAGGCGGTTTTAACTACCGGCTGGGTGAAAGAGAACGGGCTTCTATGGACGTATTCCAGTCTATGCTGAAAACCGTGGAAATCGAAAACGTCTGAAGGAAACATGTCCGCCTCAGTGTTGAAAAAACTCGATGATCTCCTGACACAGGGAACACAACTGGTGCCGTTGGGAGGTTTCGATTTCTCAGGGTACAACGCACGCCTTCAGAACAAGTACCTTGAGTGGCGAAAGGGATGCCTGGAGACCCTCGAAGCTGTTGGGCCGATTGGATTTCCCTACAAGAACAAGATTCTCGGGGATCAAAACGGCGGATATTTTTTCCAATCTTC
>CAYIBG010000136.1:0-5888 GCA_964361365.1 uncultured Ignavibacteriaceae bacterium
TCTCTCAGCGTTGGCTCGCCGTAGCCGCTCTGGTCCTCCGCAATCGGGATGGCAATGGTCTTCAAGTGGGGCGGGACCGAGCCTCCCTTGAAGGAATAACTGCAACCCAAGAGAATGATGAGTGCGGATTGTGGAATGATGAATGAAAGAAATGCTTTTCCATTCCGAATTCCGCCCTTCGAATTCCGCATTCTCAATCTATTGGAGTCCAAATTCTTTGATCTTTCGATACAGCGTTCGTTCGCTGATGTTCAATTCCCGGGCAGCGAGTCGCCGGTTGTTCTGGTGTCTCTCCAGGGCGCTCAGAATCATTTTTCGCTCCATCTCATCGAGCGTCATCGAGCCGTTTCCGTTTGCCGCCTCTCTGTTGACAGGAGAGTGATTCGATTGCAGTACTGGCCTTTGTTGAACGAGGTCCTTGAGTTCCTCGATGTTCGACCTCAGTTCGACCAAAGCCCGGTAAATCAGCTCTCGTTCAGCCTGCTCGACCGTCTTATTCACAAGGACGGGCAAGTTTCGGTCCGGGGCTGCTCGGTACAGATACTTCCGCACTTCGTCCGCCGAGATCCGTTTTCCCTTCTCGAGCACCAGCATGCTTTCCACGACATTACGTAATTCCCGCACGTTGCCCGGCCAGTCGTAGTTCATAAGGAGGTCGGTCGCATCATCCGTGAACTCCGCAAATTGAATATCGTTTCTTGCAGCAAAATCTTTGACAAAATGCTCCACGAGAAGTGGAATATCCTCTTTGCGCGATCTCAGGGGCGGCACGTGAATGTTCACGGACCGGAGCCGGAAATACAAGTCCGGCCGAAACCGTTTTTGTTGTACTTCGTACTCAAGCTGTTTATTCGTAGCGGCAATCAGGCGTGCATCGGTTTTCCGGGGTGACGAGGATCCCACCCTGGTATATTCGCCGCTTTCAAGGACACGCAAGAGCTTCACTTGTGTTGCCAGCGGCATCTCGCCTACTTCATCGAGAAGAATCGTGCTCTCGTCGGCGATCTCGAAAAACCCTTTCCGCATTTCGACCGCGCTGGTAAACGAGCCCTTTTCGTGTCCGAACAACTCACTCTCGATAAGGCCTTCGGGTATGGCCCCACAATTGACCGTGACCATGGGCTTTCGTGCGCGCTTGCTGGAGCCATGAATTGCTCGGGCGATGATTTCCTTGCCAACTCCGCTTTCACCGGAAATGAGAACCGCAATATCGGTGGATCCAACCTGCTGGACGACATCCAATATTTCCTGCAGCTCCAGCGACTGCCCGATAATGCCGTATTCCTTTTTGAAAGCCTCTCGATCCATGCTGCCCAGCTTTTTCCTACCGTGTCACGACAATCGACCCGAGCTTGAACTTTTTTCGAATTTCATCCGAAAAACGGACGGCTTCTTCCTTGGTTTGGAATTCACCCACCCAGACCCGGTGGATCTTTCTCCCGCCCGCGGTGATCGTGAAAATATTCGAGACATATCCTTCAGACTCAAATTTCGAGCGCAATTCATCAGCATTCTGGAAGGTTGAGAAGGCTCCGACTTGAACAGTAAAATTCGTGTTGTATTTTTGGACCGGCGGCTTCGGTTTGGTTTCCACGGGCTGTTCCGGAACCACGGCTTTAACTTCAGCAGAGGGCGATTTCTCAGCCGCATAGGCGCTGAACGGATAGTCCAGCTTCAATTGAGCAAGCTTCTGGTCCGCTGTTTTGTACAATCCTACGGAATAGTAATATTGATACAGCTTAAACAATGCATCGTCGGCCCATTCATTTTTTGGGAAATTGTCCACGATGCTCTGGTAGGTGGAGGCTGCTTCGGCCCCGTCCGTCGTCAACACTGCTTGCAAATACAGGACGCCCGGATGGTTTTGGAAATTCGTCATCATGGTCGGCAGCTCTGCCTTTACCGCTTCCACTTGACCGCGCTCGATCATTTCGAGCCTGCGCTGAATATCGGGCTCGTTGCTGGGCGTTTGAGCCTGAGCCTGGAAAATCCAACCAGCAAGAAGAACAACGACAAAACTTCTTCGCTTGTTCATGTTCGTTCCTTTCGCCTCAATTGCTTGAAATCTCGCTGCCAAAAAGCGTGGCCGAGTTCGCCCGCTGGATGACCACCTGTATGTAGGACCCAACGCTGGACCCATTCCGGGGAAACACCACCATTTTGTTCGTGTCTGTCCGTCCGCAGAGGTCGGCTGCCGATTTCCTGCTGAAGTCCTCAACCAGCACGTCGACGCTTTGTCCGATCATTTCCTGGTTCCGTTTGTACGATATGGCTCTTTGGATTTCGATGACTTCATTCAAACGTCGCGTTTTGATTTCTTCGGGAACGTCATCGCCCATATGCCAGGCTTTCGTGTTCTCACGGGGCGAATATTTAAACGTAAAGGCGCCGTCACATTCCGCGGTGCGAATCAGGTCAAGCGTCATTCGATGGTCTTCCTCCGTCTCCGTGGGGAAGCCGGCAATGATGTCCGTGGAAAGGCTTACTCCTGGGATGTCACGCTTGATTCTCTCGAGGAGCTTGAGATAGTGGTCCGAGCTGTACGTGCGGTTCATCAGCTGCAGGATTCTGTCCGACCCCGATTGAACGGGGAGGTGAACATATTTGCAGACGTTCGATTGCCCGGCGATTATTGCAATGAGCTTGTCGGACATATCCTGAGGATGAGAGGTCATAAAGCGGACGCGCATTTCCTGGTCAACCTGCGCCACAGCAGCAAGAAGGTCGGCGAAATCATGGTCGCCATCGCGATACGAGTTGACATTCTGACCCAACAGGCTCACTTCTTTGAAGCCTTGCTGAGCAAGAAGCTCGACTTCACGGACGACCCCGGCCAGAGACCTGCTGCGTTCACGGCCGCGAGTGAAAGGAACGACGCAAAATGTGCAGAACTTGTCGCATCCTCTCATCACGGACACCCACGCACTGATGCCATCGGTGCGAAGAGGGACAATGTCGTCATAGTTTTCGACGCGGGAGAGCCTCACGGCAATCCCCTTCTCGCCTGAAAACGCGTTATCGACGAGCTGTGGCAGCCTGCGATATTCGTCGGGTCCAACCACAAGGTCAACAAAACTCTCCGATTCCATCAGGTTTTTTCGCAGGCGCTCGGCCATGCATCCCAGCACACCAATGACGACGCCGGGGTGGGCCTTTTTGTGCGCGTGGAAGGCTCCAAGCCTGCCGTAGATCCGCTCTTCGGCATGGTCTCTTACGGCGCACGTGTTCACCAAAACGACATCCGCCTGAGACATATCGTCGGTTCTCTGGAAACCCGCCTGGTTCATCACGCTCAGGACGACCTCGCTGTCAGCGACATTCATCTGACAGCCGTACGTTTCCAAATAGATTTTTGGTGTGGAATTCATCTGAACAAGGCAAATCTAATGAAAGATTGTCAGCCAATCAACGGAATTAAACCGTTTTAATCTTCAAGTGTTTCTTGAGGTTTCTGCGCCAATGAATCCTTGGGCTTGCCAAATCGTCAGGCTTGTTGAACAGAATCGGTCTGGGCTTTTCAATTGATTGCAGGGTTAAGCTCTTGTATATTGTGCAGGCATTTCAATTTTTTTTGTAGGTGATCTCATAGCAAAACTCGTTGAAGACATAAAAGAGAAAGCAAAACAACTCAAGAAGCATATCGTTTTGCCCGACGCAACTGACGAGCGCGCTATCAAGGCCGCTCGCGTTTGCACCGACGAAGGAATCGCATCGGTGACGCTGGTTGGTGATGATGATGAAGTGAGGTCAAAGGCGAAGCAAATCGGAACGAGTCTCGAAAAAATACGTGTCATTGACCCGTCGAAGTCGGACAAACTGAGCGACTTTTCACACATCTACTTTAACCTGCGAAAGTCCAAAGGGATTCAATTTGAGGAAGCCCGGCAAACCGTTCAGAAGCCGCTCTTCTTCGGTGCGATGATGGTTCGTGAAGGCATGGCGGATGGAAGTGTTGCGGGGTCGCTCTCCACGACGGCGGATGTGTTGCGTGCTGGCATCCACTGCATCGGCGTCGCGGATGGAATCAGCGTGGTGTCAAGTTTTTTTCTCATGATTTTCCCCTACACGACGTACACCTTCGCGGATTGTGCCGTCGTACCCGACCCCACCGCTGAACAGTTGGTCGACATTGCCATCGCCTCCGCAGACAACCATCGCAAACTGACCGGCGAGGAAGCCCGGGTAGCCATGATCTCATTTTCGACGAAAGGAAGCGCAGACCATCCTCTCGTCGAGAAAGTGCAGAGGGCCACCGCGCTTCTGATGAAAAAGAGGCCCGACCTGAAGGCAGACGGTGAACTGCAGGTTGACGCAGCAATCGTTCCCTCGGTTGCGAAACAAAAAGCGCCGGGGAGCAACGTCGCGGGGAGCGCGAACGTGCTGGTGTTCCCAGACCTCAACGCCGGCAATATCGGCTACAAAATTGCCCAACGCATGGGCGGGGCTGAAGCGCTCGGGCCGGTTGTTCAGGGTTTAAAGAAACCGGCATTTGACCTCTCTCGCGGGTGCAGCGTGAATGATATTGTGAATGTTGTTGCGATCAACGCAGTCATGGGCGCCGTGTAATCGTTTGTTCTTTATGACAAACTTCGTTCAGAGAATTTTAACACTCAAAAAATGAAAAAGAACAAGCCAAGTTCGCCCTCACTCAAAAAGCCATCGCGGCATCAACCCCTTCCATGGCCCAAGCTTCGCTGGCACTGCGACCTGAAATCTGTTGACATGAAACCTACAAAGGAACCCCGAAAAGCCCGCGAGATTATTGGACAGGAGCGGGCTTTGCGGGCATTGCGCGTCGGCCTCGAAATGAAGCACTACGGGTACAACATTTTTGTCACGGGGTTTTCCGGAACCGGAAGGACGACGACCATCAAGCGCATGCTGCTGGATTTTGAAAAAACAAAGGGGACACTGCGCGATCATTGTTATGTCCACAACTTTGAGAACCCGGATATGCCCATAGCCCTTTCCCTGCCTGCCGGACAAGGCCGGGCTCTCCGGGACGACATGGAGAACTTTGTTGGAGATCTCCTCAGGAACATACCGTCTGTGTACGAAAGCCAGCGCTATCAGCAGGCCCGCAAGGGTCTCATGCAGCACTTTCAGGAGCGGCAAAAAAGCGTGTTGCAGGACTTTGAAGGAAAGGTGAAAGAAAAGGGGTTTAGCCTTGTGCAAGTCCAGGTGGGCAATGTGATGCGGCCGGACATTGTCCCTGTGGTTAATGGTAATCCAACGAACCTGGAACAGGTAGAGGCTATGGTCGAAAAAGCAGAGGTGACAAAAGAACAATTCGAGGCTATTCGCGAAGCCCAGAATGCCCTGGAAAAACAGATGAATACGGTGTTCAGGGAACTCCGGAATATCGAGAAGAAAGTCCAGCACTCGATGATGGAACTCGAGGAAAAGATCGTTATGCCCGTCGTGGATGATGGCATCCAGGTACTAAAGGCGACCTACGAAGACCCGAAGGTGCAGAACTACCTCGAAGATGTTCGCACCAACATACGCGAAAACCTCGACCGCTTCCGGAAACAACAACTGCCGCCCGATACGGAAACTCAGGGAGAGGAACGGGAAGAAGATACTTTCCTGGAGTTCAGGGTCAACGTGCTCGTGGACAATTCTGAGAAAGAGCATGTTCCGATCATCATTGAAACGAACCCGAAATACAGGAACGTTTTCGGTTCCATCGAGCGGGAGCTGGATAAGGCAGGAATGTGGCACACGGATTTCATGCAAGTGAAAGCCGGCTCGCTGCTCCGTGCCGACGGCGGATATCTTGTTCTGAACGCCCTCGACACGCTCGGGGAACAAGGCGTTTGGCAGGATCTCAAGCGGACGCTGCGAACCAGCAAACTGGAATTCCATTCTTACGAACCCATGTTTGG
>CAYIBG010000137.1:0-5871 GCA_964361365.1 uncultured Ignavibacteriaceae bacterium
AACGACGCCCACCACATGATTGCCCCCCGCCCCGACGCTGCATGTGCGATTCGTGTAATGTCCGATGCCTTGAAGGAAGCACGAATTCAGGCGAGCGATGTTGGATACCTTAATGCACACGCAAGCGCGACTCTCCTGAACGACAAAACGGAAACGATCGCAATCAAAAGCGTTTTCGCCGACAGCGTAAAGAAACTGCCGGTGAGCGGTACAAAATCCATGCATGCACACGCACTTGGGGCATCGGGTGCGGTCGAAGCGGCAATTTGCGCTCAGATTTTCGAAAAGGGGATCTTGCCGCCGACAATTCACTTCCAGACGCCGGACCCCGAGTGCGATCTGGACTGTGTTCCCAACCACGCCCGGACGGCCCGTGTTGACTACATCTTGTCGAATTCCTTCGGGTTCGGAGGCATCAACGCCTCTCTCGTCTTTGGACGCTTCAGCGAGATCGGACAATGACCGGTCATTTCGATGTGATCATTGTCGGGGGTGGACCTGCGGGCTCGGCGTCCGGCATCTTGCTGGCTGAGGCTGGACTTCAGGTGGCGATATGTGAGAAGTCGTCTTTTCCACGCGACAAAATCTGCGGCGAGTGCATCAACCCCCGAAACTGGGCGTACTTTGAGATTTTGGGCATCGCTGATGAACTCAGATCTCTTCCTCTGAATAAGATTGCAGGATTTCGTGTCGCGAACTCTTTAGGATTATTCTTCGACGGTGAAATGCCTGCGAATGTCCAAAAACCCTTCTTCTCGATTGCTCGAAGTGTGCTTGACAGCGTGTTATTAAAGCGAGCCGCCTCTTCAGGTGCGATGGTGTTTGAAAACGCTGCGGTCAGGGAGGTCTATTGGAAAAACGGGTGGCATGCTGTTATCGGGGCCGGCAGTGCTTTGAAAACCCTTCAGGCTGACGTTCTTATTGGTGCTGACGGGCGAAACTCGATTGTCGCGAGAAAGATGTCTGACTTTTACAAACGATCCTTCAGGGAAAAAAGTCAGACATCTACACGAATCGATCGCGTCGGCGTTCAGTGGCATACGGAATACCAGAAATCCCTCGGATCAAGTGTGGAAATGTTTTTGTTTAACAATGGATATGGCGGAGTCGTCAACCTTGGCGACGGCCGGGCAAATGTGGCTCTTGTGACAACCCCGGAATTGGCTCAACTGGCAAAAACCGATTTCACCGGCTTTCTGAGCAAAACAATTTATTCCAATCGGTCAGCCCGTGAGCGTATGGAGTCGCTGAATCCTGTCAAAGAGATTCTCATAGCAGCTCCCATCAATCCGACCTCTCACACATCCACGCATCCCTTTGCCTATCTGGTAGGAGACGCGCGTCAAACTGTCGAGCCGTTTACGGGGGAAGGAATTCTTTTTGCGCTCCAGGATGCGTATTTGGCAGCGCGGTCGATCGCAGAGCATTATGGCGTCCTGGGTCTGAAGACCACGCCTTTATATTCCAGATTTGTTGCCAATAGACTGATTTCACCGGCTTTACGACATCCTCTTGTTGCCCAAAAGTTGATTCGCCACAGTTTCACCGCATTTGGTTCATTGCTGGCGAAGTCTCTTTTTACCTAGCTGGTTACTGAAAAACTGGTTCTGCGGTGGCGTCAGGAGTTTCCTCCTGACGCTAGCACGCATGATTTCTCAGAATCAGGCACTGACGTGTCAGGACGAAAGTCCTGACACCACTCTTTCCGGTGGTGTATGCCCTTTTCAACAACCTGCTAGCTGGTGGAGCCCATCTATCGGCTTCAGAGGCTCCTTGCTTTTGCATCAGACATTTGGTAAGGTTTTTCCCACTTTCAGCCGCATTAACCATCCACCCAGCCAGGAGGAGCATTTCATGAAACAGCTTCGGTTCCTTACCATCATTGTCTGTTTGATTCTATTCTCGTCGCTCGTATTTGCTCAAATCGACACATCGCTCTTTTCGGGCATGCGGGCTCGAAGCATTGGGCCTGCGGGAATGAGCGGGCGGATCGCCAGTATCGATGCTGTCGTGTCTGACCCGAACATCATTTACGTCGGTGCGGCGACGGGCGGAGTTTGGAAATCCACGAACGGTGGGCTTACCTGGCGGGCGATTTTCGATAAACAGCCGACAGCGGCCATCGGAGCGGTCGCGATTCATCAGGCGAATCCTTCGATCGTGTGGGTGGGGACCGGCGAGGGCAATCCTCGCAACAGCGCAGGCGTGGGCAACGGAATCTATAAAAGCCTTGACGGGGGAGAAACATGGACCCACATGGGCCTCAAGCTATCCGAACGGATCCATCGAATTATTATTGACCCGAGAGACCACAATGTCGTGTACGCAGGCGTTCTCGGCCCGATGTGGAGCGACGGCACGGAGCGCGGCGTTTACAAGACGACCGACGGCGGCAAGACGTGGAAGCGAATTCTCTACTCAAACGAAAAATCGGGCTGCGCCGATCTGGTTATGGACCCGGGCAACCCCAACAAACTTTTCGCAGCCTTGTGGGAATATCGACGCTGGCCGTGGTTTTTCAAATCAGGCGGACCGGGCAGCGGGCTGTACGTGACGTACGACGGAGGAGAGAGTTGGAAAGAGGTCACAGACAAAGTCGGGCTGCCGAGCGGCGAACTCGGACGCATCGGGGTCGCCTTTGCAAAGAATAATCCCGGCGTCGTGTATGCTCTTGTGGAAGCCAAGAAGAATGTTCTCCTTCGCTCAAACGACGGAGGGCGATCGTGGAGGACTGTGAACGACACCGTCAACGTGAATCCCCGCCCATTCTACTACTGCGACCTCCGCGTTGACCCGCAGAATGAAAACCGCATCTACAGCTTGCATTCCAATATTACAATGAGCGAAAACGGTGGTCGCTCCTTCACGAACATGACTCCGGGCAACAGGGTCCATTCAGACCATCACGCCCTCTGGATTCATCCAGAAAACGGAAAGTTCCTGATCGACGGAAACGACGGCGGCGTCGCAATCAGTTACGACCGCGGACGCACGTGGCGTTTCGTCGATAACCTGCCGCTAGCCCAGTTTTATCACGTCAACGTCGATATGGAAATTCCCTACAATGTGTACGGGGGCATGCAGGATAACGGCTCCTGGCGCGGTCCGAGCGATGTGTGGGAAAACAGCGGAATCAGGAATTTCCACTGGAACGAAGTAGCGTTCGGCGACGGGTTCGCGACGTTGGTTGATCGCTCCAACCCGAATTACGGGTATGCCATGTCGCAGGGCGGCTTTATTGTTCGATTCAACGTAACGACCGGCGAGAGGAAGGATATCCGACCGTCGGGACCCGATAACACCAGGCTCAGATTCAATTGGAGCGCCGGTATCAACTTCGACCCGTTCGACACGAAGACGATTTACTACGGGAGCCAATTTGTTCATAAAAGCACCGACCGCGGAGACTCATGGACGATCATAAGCCCTGACGTGACAACGAACGACCCTTCCAAGCAAAAAGCGGATGAAAGCGGCGGGTTGACGTATGATGTTACCGCCGCCGAGAATCATTGTACCATCATGACGATTGCTCCGAGCGCGCTTCAGCAGGGAGTTCTTTGGGCCGGCACGGATGACGGCAATGTTCAAATCACGCAGGACGGCGGCAAGACTTGGAAGAACGTTGTCGGCGGAGCGCCCGACTTTCCGAAGAACACCTGGTGTCCGCACATCGAGCCTTCGAAGTACGAAGTCGGCACTGCGTATGTGGTCTTCGACGACCATCGTCGCGGCAATTTCCGGACATACATTTACAAAGTTGAGAATTTCGGAAACTCATGGACGAGTCTGACAAAAAGCGATCCAACTGCCGGGTCCGAGCATCAGTGGGGTTATGCGCATGTCATCGAGCAAGATCCCGTGAAGAGAGACCTTTTGTATCTCGGCACGGAGTTTGGCCTGTGGGTAAGCTTTAACGACGGAAGAAACTGGCAAAAGTGGACGCACGGGGTCCCGACGGTTGGCGTCTATGCCTTGATTGTCCATCCGCGTGACAACGACCTAGTCATCGGGACTCACGGGAGAGCGGCATTCATCCTTGACGATATTCGTCCATTGAGAAGTGTCACAAAAGAGAGCCTGGACAAACCGCTTCATGTGTTCGAGATTCCTCCGGCGTATCAGCACACCGTGAAGCAAATGGACGGATACCATTTCCCGGGCGATGCATTATTTCGCGGTGAAAGCAAAGCGTACGGGGCCATGATCACCTACAGCGTCAACAAATCAAAGCTTGCATCTGGCAGCGGGCAGGAAAAGGAGGACGTGTCCGAGGGACAGGAAAAAATGCCTCCGTCCGACACTGTGAAAATTAATGTGGAGATTTTGGATGCCTCGGGCGCAGTGATTCGAAAAATGAATACCTCGACCACGAAGAATGGGGTCAATCGGTTTACATGGAATTTGCGAAGGGACGGATTCCGCCAGCCGAGAATGCAACCCAGTGTTCCGGAGGAATTCCTCCCGCAAGGACCCGAAGTCCTTCCCGGAAAATACACGGTGAGGCTGAAGGTCGGAAAAGAGGAGGTTTCGCAGAATGTGGAAGTGTTGTTTGATCCGAGGGTGAGTTTCACGGCCGATGCCCGCCGGCAGAAGCTCGAAATGGTGTTGAAGGTCGGACAAAGAATCGAGGTTGTGACGGAAGCTTTCCAGCGTATCGAACGGGCCAGCCGCTCGGTCGACGTGGTGCTGAGTCATATCCGAGACCGTAAAGACGATGCGGCGAAAGAGCTGAGCAAACTCGGCGCTGACTTGAAGAAATCTCTCAGCAGAGTTTCCGATTTGTTCATTGAACCACAGGGCCGACAAGGGATTTTCCGGAACGATGATCGGGCGATTGCTCGATTGAACACTGTCTTGCGGTCGTTGAACTCGACATTCGATGCGCCGACTGAAGCACAATCAGCCTATTTCAGGCAAGCGGAGGCGGTACTGGAATCGGCGTTGAAGGAGTTTAACGCTGTGTTCACGAAAGATGTTGCTGGGTTCAAACAAAAGGTACAAGCGGCGAACGTATCAATTGTGCCTGATGGTGAGGCATTGGATGTGAATTGGATGAGGAAGCCAGAATAGATCAATCGCAGAAGGCGCTGCTGAAGAAATATGCGTTCGATAAATGATTGGTCAAACAATCTCCCCTAATGAAATAACTGGGAAATTAGGCAAGGGCGGTATGGGCGAGGGAAAACGCCGTGGTTTCGTTCAAAAGCATCAACTTCATGGAGGACTTATGAAAGTACGATTATCAGTTTTGTTGTTTGCTCTTTTCCTCAATTCGTTAACAATGTTCGCTCAAGATCCGAAAAACGCCGCAACCTCCTGGATCGACAGCAACGCTGAAACCCTGAAACGTATTAATAAGAACATCTGGACGTACGCGGAAACGGGCCTGCAGGAATTCAAATCCTCGAAAGAGCTGATGGATTTTCTGAAGTCGAACGGTTTCGCCGTCGAATCCGGCTCGGCCGGTATGCCGACCGCGTTTGTGGCTTCGTACGGAAGCGGCTCGCCTGTTATCGGCATATTGGCGGAATACGATGCGCTGCCCGGGCTTTCGCAGGAAGCGGTGCCCGATAGAAAAGAGCGGGCGAGTGTCGGCGCAGGCCATGGGTGTGGACATAGCGTCTTCGGCACTGCAAGCACCGGTGGAGCCATTGCAGTTAAGAAAGCGATGGAAACCGGAAAACTCAAGGGCACGATACGTTTGTACGGCACTCCGGCTGAGGAAACAGGGATCGGCAAGACCTATATGCTGCGGGAAGGAATGTTCAAGGACTGCGACGCGATTCTTGCCTGGCATGCGGGGGACAAGACGGCCTCGAGTTACAGTTATACCAAAGCCAACGTTTCAGTGAAGTTCCATTTTTCAGG
>CAYIBG010000138.1:0-1841 GCA_964361365.1 uncultured Ignavibacteriaceae bacterium
GACAAGGTTCGGCGGAGGCTGGGGAAGCTCTTAGCACAGGAATCGCCCGTGACATCCAGCAAGGGCGAAGACGTCGTGGTGATGAGCGTTCCAGACTCGAGCAACACTGCGACCCTTGGATACGTCACCGAAAGCCACAAACTCGGCAACGATGTGGAGCTTGAAATCGGACTCATCAGAAGCCACTACGTTGGCAGAACGTTTATTCAACCCGACCAGAATAACAGGGAAATCAAAGTTAAAACCAAGTTCAACACGGTGAAGGGCGTCCTTAAAGGCAAAAAGGTCGTCATCGTGGATGATTCGATTGTTCGCGGCACAACATCCAAGCAGCTCGTGAAGCTCATTAGAGAAGCTGAGCCAAAAGAGATTCATTTTAGGGTCACGTCCCCACCCATTCGCCACCCGTGTCATTATGGAATGGACTTCCCGAGCAGGGAGGAGTTGATTGCCAACAAACATAACGGCAATGCAGACAAGATTGGGAAGGAATTGGGGGTGGACAGTCTTCGATACCTTTCAATTGAAAAGCTCCTGGAAGCAGCCCCAAAGAAAGATGGCGCGCACTATTGCACCGCCTGTTTTACCGGCGAGTATCCCGTCTCCATCGACACTCATGCCTCAAAGAACGCGAACGATGAATGATGCAGCGGGTATGGACCATTCCGACCATTTTGAGCTTCAGCAGGATTCTGCTCGTAGGTCCTATCGTTTATTGCCTGCTTAGTGAATTTCAGAACAACCAGTGGTGGGCGGTTTTCATTATCGTCGTTGCTGTCATCACCGACCTTCTGGACGGGTACCTCGCAAGACAGCTTCATCAGGTTTCTGATTTCGGAAAGATTATCGACCCGCTGGCCGACAAAATTGCTGTGGGGGCTGTAACGTTCGTGCTTGTATGGCTTGGCAGACTTCCGCTTTGGTTTTTGATTCTCGTGCTGGTGAGGGATGTCCTCATACTTGCCGGAGGTCTGCATATCCGGCGCACAAAGAGCATTGTGGTCCAGTCGAACCTGCCGGGAAAGTTGGCAGTAAACTTCGTCGCCTTGTTGCTGCTCTTGACGATTCTCGAGGTCGAATTCCTGGAGACCGCGCGAATATTGGCACTATGGCTGAGTGTTCTCATGATGCTCTTCTCTTTTGGCGTCTATGCGCAACGACTCTTCATAGGCCGCAATATTGTGAATGCGGGTGAACATGGGACTCCTTGACACCTTCCGAAAATTCACCTCGGGCCTGGCCAAGACTCGGACCTCACTCTTTGAGAAGATTCAGCATCTTGCCCTCGCAAAAACGAGGATCGACCAGGAATTGCTCAACGGACTTGAACAGATTCTCATTGAGGCCGATATAGGTGTGACCACAACGCAAGCGCTTCTCGACGGCATTCAGCACAGGGTGAAACAGGAGGGCTATGAAGACCCGGCCAAGTTGACGGGACTTCTGAAGGACGAAATCTCCCGCGTCCTCCATGTGAACGGCTCTTCTTCTGAAAATTCTCTGGGCCTTCCGGAACAAACCCGCCCCTATGTGATCATGGTGGTCGGTGTAAACGGGGCTGGGAAAACAACAACGATTGGCAAACTTGCTTTCAACTACAGTCAGGCTGGTTATCGGGTTGTGGTCGGCGCCGCGGATACCTTCAGGGCTGCTGCTAACGAGCAGCTTGAAGTGTGGGCGAAAAGGGCCGGCGTTGAGTTGGTTCAACAAGCTCAGGGAGCAGATCCGGCAGCCGTAGCGTACGATGCACTTCAATCCGCAAAGGCCAAGGGTGCCGACGTTGCCATCATTGACACAGCTGGCCGCCTCCACACAAAAGTGAACCTGATGGAGGAACTCAG
>CAYIBG010000138.1:1941-5833 GCA_964361365.1 uncultured Ignavibacteriaceae bacterium
AATGAAGGCTGGAAAACCAGGGAAGTTGCGTTGGAGAAGATCAAATGGCTGGAACAGGAGGGTGTGGAATTTGTGGAACAACCGATGCCGGCTTCTGACCTCGCTGGCGTTGCCTGGGTTCGGGAACGCGTGAATCTGCCACTCGTTGCGGACGAGAATTGCATTCGCCTTCAGGATATTCCCCGGCTCGTTCAGGCCTATGACGGGATCAACATCAAGCTGATGAAATGCACAGGTTTACGCGAGGCTCTCAAGATGATACACACCGCGAGGTCCTGCGGCATGAAAGTCATGGTCGGTTGCATGATTGAAACCTCCGTTGCCATCACTGCGGCGGCACACTTGTCGCCGTTGGTCGACTATGCCGATCTCGACGGCAGCGTGCTCACGACGAACGACCCGTTTGAAGGAGTCAGTTTTGAGCGGGGAAAGCTCGTTCTGCCCGACCGGCCCGGGCTCGGAGTCAAAGCGAAAGACTGATGGCTTCGAAAATCCATATCATGCTGCCAGAGTTGGCGAACAAGATCGCGGCCGGGGAAGTAATCCAGCGTCCTGCTTCGGCCGTGAAAGAATTGATAGAAAACTCGGTGGATGGCGGGGCGACGAAAATTACCGTTGTGATAAAAGAAGCGGGCAAGTCGCTTATCCAGGTTGCCGATAACGGCGAGGGGATGCCCGAAGCGGATGCCTTGCTTGCGTTCCGCCGTCATGCAACAAGCAAAGTCTCGACACCGCAAGATCTTGAAAACATTCGAACACTCGGTTTCCGCGGTGAGGCGCTGGCATCGATTGCCGCCATTGCACAGGTGGAATTGAAAACGAGGATGGGCACCGAAGATGTTGGAACATTACTCCGGATTGAAGGAGAGACCGTGAAAGAGCAGTCAAAGGTCGCGGCAGAGCGCGGAACAACGATTTCCGTCCGCAACCTGTTTTACAATACCCCCGCCCGCCGGCAGTTTCTCAAAACGGACCATACGGAGCTCAAAAACATCACGGACGTTGTCACAAGAATGGCCATCGCTTATCCTGCTGTTGAATGGTTGTATGTCAGTGAAGATGAAGCCCTTCTCGACCTGAAGAAAAAATCTCCGGAGGGCCGGATTTCAGACATCTTTGGAGAGCGCCAGTTTGAATCGCTCATCGGGTTCCATGAAAAGACCGAGTATCTTTCAGTCGATGGGTTCGTTTGTAAACCCGATTTTGCCCGCAAGAGCCGGTTCGATCAGTTTGTGTACATCAACCGGCGGTTTGTTGTGAGCCGGATGATTCAGCATGCAGTGTTCCAGGCGTACGAGCATCTTCTCGAAAAAGGGTCGTTCCCGTTCTTCATCCTTGGCCTTTCGCTCGACCCACGCAAGCTGGACGTGAATGTTCATCCTTCGAAAATGGAAGTCAAATTTGAAAACGAGTCCAATATATATCGTTTTATCCTCTCCGTTGTTCGGAGAGTGCTTGCCGAACGCGACCTCTTCCCATCCATGGCGATGACTTCCGGTGATTCAACCGGCACAGCGACCTCTCCCGTGAGAGGCACGGATCTCGGTGCGAGTCGCTCGTCCCTTCCAGGTTTTTCGAACGTAGGTCCTGTTGCTGAGAGTCCCGCATCCCTTGATATCGATGAGCTGTTTTCCAGGAAACGTGCAGAGATCTCCCGAACGCCGATTTTCGAGAATCGACTGGACCCGACCGATGCGAAGGGCCGAATTTTTCAACACACTGCATCGCGACCTTCCGAAACGATTACCGAAGGAAGAGCGATATGGCAAACTCACAATAAATACATCCTTTCGCAGATCCGTTCGGGTCTCATGATCGTGGACCAGCATGCGGCGCATGAGCGGATTCTCTATGAGCGGGCTGTGGCGAATTTTGAGAATGCACTGCCGTTTACCCAGCAGCTCCTCTTTCCGCAAACTCTCGAGTTTTCCGCAAGCGACTATAGCCTTGTACAGGAGCTCTTCCCCTTTCTGGAAAAACTCGGGTTTGCGATGAAGCTCTTCGGCAAAAACACGATTGTGATTGAAGGAATTCCCGCAGATGTTCGGATAGGAAGTGAACAAAAAATTTTGCAAGATGTGGTGGACGAGTATAAAAACAATGAACACAATGCCACCGTCGACGCCCGTGATAAGCTCGCAAAGTCTTTTTCCTGTAAGGCTGCCATCAAGGCGGGCGACAGGTTGAACCCGGTGGAAATGGTGTCCCTGATCGACCATTTGTTTGCCACGCAAATGCCGTACGTGTGTCCCCACGGCCGGCCCGTTGTCGTGAAAATTTCGATCGAAGAGCTCGACAAACGTTTTGGAAGGATATAAGATGCGTCGCTCAACTGCCGGGAGGACAACATGAAAAACGGGGAAGATTTCCGGAAAGCCGCGGCGGAATGGAGCCGAAAAGCTCAATCGAGCGGGAGGCTTCGTGAGGCAAAATTCACGACGGTGAGTGGTGAGCCGATTGAAACGCTCTACACGCCTGACGACGTGAAAGACATCAACTACTTGGCGGACATTGGGTTTCCGGGCGAATTCCCTTACACACGTGGAATTCATCATTCCATGTACCGGGGCAAACTCTGGACGATGAGGCAGTTTGCGGGGTTTGGCACTCCTGAGGATACAAACGAGCGGTATCACTACTTGCTTGAGCATGGGCAGACCGGACTCTCCGTCGCTTTCGACCTTCCCACCCTCATGGGCCGGGACGCCGATGATCTTCAGGCTGAAGGAGAGGTGGGTATTTGCGGCGTTGCGGTCAGTTCTTTGGCCGATATGGAAGTGCTGTTCAAGGGTATCAACCTTGAAGATATTTCGACGTCGATGACGATCAACGCCCCATCAGCAATGGTGATGGCTTTTTATCTTGGCGTTGCCCAAAACCACGGATTCGATTTCAAGAAACTCCGGGGTACCATTCAGGCGGACATACTCAAGGAATACATCGCTCAGAAGGAGTGGATTTATCCGCCTGAGCCTTCTATGAGAATCATCATCGATATGTTCGAGTACATGAATAAGGAAGTGCCTCAATGGAACCCGATTTCCGTCAGCGGCTATCATATCCGCGAAGCAGGGTCTACGGCCGCCCAGGAGCTTGCCTTCACGCTCGCCGACGGGTTTGCGTATGTGGAAGCCGGGGTTGCAAGAGGTCTCGACGTCGACGAGTTTGTGCCGAGAATTTCGTTCTTCTTCAATTCGCACAATGATTTCTTCGAAGAAATTGCAAAGTTTCGAGCTGCGAGGCGGATATGGGCCAAACGAATGCGAAACAAATATGGAGCAAAGAACCCGAGGTCATGGATGATGCGGTTTCATACGCAAACCGCCGGATGCTCCCTGACAGCGCAACAGCCGGAAAACAACATTGTGCGCACGGCTTATCAGGCCTTGGCAGGAGTCCTGGGTGGCACCCAGTCCCTCCACACGAATTCGATGGACGAAACGCTCGCCCTGCCGTCCGAAAAAGCGGTCAAGATTGCCCTGCGAACTCAACAAATCCTTGCTTATGAAACCGGCGTGGCAAACACCATCGACCCGCTTGCTGGAAGCTACTTCGTCGAAGCTCTGACAAACAAAATGGAGCAGGAAGCAGAACAATATTTTGAGAAGATCGATACGTTTGGCGGAGTGATTCCGGCCATCGAAGAGGGCTTCTTCCAGCGGGAAATTGCCGAGGCCGCTTACCGGTATCAGCGTGAGCTGGATGTGAAGGACAAGATCATTGTCGGGATGAACGATTTTGTAGAGGAGGATGAACAAATCGAGATCCCGATTCTTGAAATCTTGCCCGAAGTGGAAATCAAGCAGCGAAAGAGGCTGGCAGAAGTGCGACAGAGCCGGAATCGCGAACAGGTCGAGCGGACATTGAATGAACTTACGCGGGCCGCTGAAGA
>CAYIBG010000139.1:0-5815 GCA_964361365.1 uncultured Ignavibacteriaceae bacterium
TCCGGTCATCGGATTTCGGAAACTCCTGGCTTCGAACAGGCACGATATACGACGCTGCGAATTTTCAACGCTTTGCCTCCGCGGCGACCTATGCAGCAGGCTCCAAGGGAGACACCATCTGGATTGCGGGACCTGAAGGCATTGCTTTCACGATAGACAGACCCACGATACCCTTCGGAAGTTCGTGGTCGATATTCCGCACGTACGAACCTGTCCCGGCTACTTCGGCAAAAACATATTCCTTCCCCTTGCCTTTTTCGCCCGATGATGAAGTTGTGAGGATTCACTACTCTCTCACGGCTTCGTCGTCGGTCACAATCCGTATTTTTGATTTCGCCATGCAACCAGTCAAAACGCTTTTGCAGAATGCCCCGAGGTTACCCGGACGTGAATACGATGAAATCTGGGATGGCAAGGACGATTTCGGCCGGCGAGTATCGAACGGTGTCTTCTTTTATCGGCTCGAGGACGGTGCTTCGGAAGCTCTGTGGGGAAAAATGTTCGTCCTCCAATGACACGACGATTCAATCATATTGGAGTGATGTTCTTTTTTTGTGCTGCAACGGCTTTTGCCCAGCCTGCAAACCGTTCGTCGGTCGGAGGATTGGCGGGTGCACCGCTGCGAATGGGTTTTGGAACTCGTGGAGCGGGTATGGGCAATGCAATGAGCGCAGTGATCACGGGTGATCTGGCGGCTTATTACAACCCCGCACTCCTCCCACTCCAGCAAAGACCTCTCGGCACAGCTGCCTTTTCGAGTCTTTCACTTGACCGCCGCCTGAACTTTCTTAGTTACGGACAGAGCCTGAAACCTTCTGCCGGAATTGCTTTTGGAATTATCAACGCTGGTGTTTCCAACATCGAAGGACGCGATCGCGACGGAATACAGACAGACACGTATTCGACTTCAGAAAATGCTTTCATGTTGTCATTCGGACTTCTTCTTGACCGCCAGATTTCTGTGGGAATAACGGCAAAACTCTTGTATTTTTCTTTGTTCGATCAGGTATCCAGCTCGACTCTGGGTCTTGATGCGGGAGTTTTGTACCAGATTACCGAGGAAATGACGGTCGCATTTGTACTACTAGACATCAATTCAAAATACGTGTGGGATACGTCGAAACTCTTTGGACGTCAAGGGAACTCGACAACAGACCGTTTTCCGTTGCGGAAACGACTCGGCTTTGCTTATGCGCCTCTCGAATCCGAATTTGTGACCTCAGCTGAGATGGAGTTCCTGGAATCAGAAACGTTTTTACGATTCGGTTCAGAGGTTTCACTAGGCCAGGGATTTACAATCCGAGCCGGAGCAGAGCAAGTGGATTTTTCAGCCCGCATCGATTTCAAGCCCTCCATGGGCCTTTCATTCCAGTCGGATCAAGTCTCCTGGCACCCAAAGCTTTCTTATGCTTATGTGTTTGAGCCTTATTCGCCATCAGGAATCCATATATTTTCCATCAGTGTGAGTCCCGAATGAGAATTCGTTTGTTCTCCGTTCTCCTGACACCCGCCCTCCTGCTCGCCCAGGGTTCGTCGGTGGGCTCCTCGTATCTTCTTATTCCGAGCGATGCCAGGGTTGCCGCCCTTGCCCAGGCGACGGTCGCTGATCCGTTGCATTTTTCCTCCTCGTTTCTGAATCCGGCAATTCTTGCAACTTCACGAAGCCCGGAAATACTCGTTTCCCACATACAGTGGGTTCAGGAAGTTCGGGTTGAGTTCCTTGGTGTAAGCGCGCCATTTTCATTCGGCAAGCTTGGATTTGCGTTGTCCAACCTTAGTACCGGCGGAATTGAAGCGCGGGAAATCCCCGGCGCACCGCTTTCGACTTTTGCCGCCCACTCCGCCGTCATGCAGCTCATATTCGCTACAAACATCACCGATGACGTTTCGCTCGGCACAAACCTCAAGTATATCTATGAGAAAATCTATGTGGATGAAACTTCGGGATACGGCGTTGACCTGGGCCTTCTGTATCGAGCACCTGTCGAAGGTCTCTTCATCGGAGCGTCTCTCACGAACAATGGGTCAATGAGTGGATTCAGGACGACGGCTTCAGATTTGCCCACCAGTCTCCAGGCCGGTGCAACGTACCGCATCACGGGAGAGGAATTCGACGTCTCATTGAATGGCGCCTTTGTCCGCGAAACGAAAACGGGGCGTAACAGACTGAACGCTGCGGCGGAACTGGATTATGACGACATCTTACTCTTTCGGGTGGGATATCAAACCGGTTACGAGTCCCATGGTATCACGACGGGGCTCGGATTTCGATACAGCATTTTGAATTTCGACTATTCCTACATCCCTTGGTCCTTAAGCCTGGGAAATGTCCATGTGTTTTCGATAGTTTTTCGTCTCTGACCATCGAGTAGCATAAGGCTGGAAAATCCAGTACCTTGTATCGCATGAGAACTCCACTCACACTTCTTGCGCCCTTCCTCTTGATCGCCGCCGTCGCCCTTTCCCTGACGGTGGGAGATTCATCGCAAGTTGCCGCCGATTCCGAGCTCTCGTGGAAATCGTTCGACGAGGGGGCGAGCCTTGCCGTTCAGCAAAAGAAAAAGATGTTGGTCGATATCTATACCGACTGGTGCGGCTGGTGTAAGAAAATGGACAAGGAAGTCTACCCGGATGCGAAAGTGAAAAGTGCCCTTGAATCGAAGTTTGTCGTTGTGAAACTCAACGCGGAATCGGACAACAAGATTCGCTACCAGGGTTTGTCCATGAGCCAAAGGGAATTCGCACGCACTGTCGGAGTTACGGGCTACCCGGCAACGTTGTTTTTCGATGAAAACCTGAAGCCGATCACACTGCTTCCCGGCTATGTCAAGGCGGAAAACTTTGCTCAGATCCTCGCTTTTATCGGCGAAAACCACTACAAGAACAAATCCTACCAGGATTATCTCAATTCTCTGAGTTCTTTGAAGTAAGGGATGACGATCAGCGGCTTCTCTTTCGTCCGAAACGGGATCAAATTCGATTACCCATTTCTCGAGTCGATCCAGTCCATACTGCCTCTCTGTGACGATTTTGTCATCGCCGTGGGCGAGTCGGATGACGGCACTTTGAAAAAAATCCAGGAGCTTCATTCCCCGAAAATCAAGATACTTGAAACGACGTGGAACAAAGAACTGCGCTCGGGTGGAACGATTCTCGCCCAGCAAACGAACATCGCCTTACAACAAGTAACCGGAGATTGGGCGTTTTATCTGCAGGCTGATGAGGTGGTTCACGAGAAGGACGTGCCCGTGATTCACGATGCAATGCATCGTTACAGAGAAGATCAAACTGTCGAAGGGCTTCTGTTCGAGTATCGACACTTTTTCGGGAGCTATGGATATATTGGTGCTTCGAGACGGTGGTATCGAAGAGAAATTAGGGCATTCAAGACCGGCTTAGGTGCTCAATCGTGGGGCGATGCACAGGGTTTTCGCATCCGTGGCAGAAAGCTGCGAGTAAAACTTGTTGAGGCCTGCATCCATCATTATGGCTGGGTGAAACCGCCACGCATCCAGCAGCTAAAGCAGCAGAATTTCCACAAATTCTGGCATCCCGACAGCTGGGTGGAGGAGCACGTTGGCGGTGAATCGGAGTTTGATTATAGTAACAGCGGCAAACTTGTCCCTTTTCAGGGATCACATCCATCGGTCATGAAAGATCGCGTCCAACAGGAAAACTGGCGATTCCAGTATGACCCATCAAAACTGCGCCAGCCGTTCAAGGAGAGGCTTCTTGATGCGCTGGAGGAGAAAACTGGCCATCGGTTGGGCGAATACAAGAATTACGAAATAGTCTGACCTGTATTTATGCTCCTCAAACCTCCGTTCGAGAACCTCTACCTCAAATTCCGGGGCCTGTCTCAAGGCGAAGGAAATCTCGATATCCCTGCCACTCTGCATGAGACATTTCTGGATGCTCCCTACGACTTAACACCCCATTTCGCGTTGCCGAGCTATTGGAAGAATCGCGAACACGATCACCCTCGCTACGCTCGGTTCTGCTATGCGCTGGCCCATGTCTATAGTGCATCCAATATACTTGAGGTAGGAACTTCAGCTGGTGGTACCACAACGGGTTGGGCGAAGGCCTTAAATGAATTTCTGCTCAAAGGAAAACAGGTCAAGCTCGTTTGCGTAGACAATGATTCCTATGCCGAAGGAGTCTATCCGACAATCACAAAAAGGAACATTTCTCAAGTCGGCCTACCTCTGTCGGCAGTCGAATTCAAAACGGGGGATTCAAAGGATGTGCTCCCGACCCTCAGGCAAACCTATGCCAATTATTTCCATCTCTACCTCGTCGACGGCGATCATACCTACGAAGGAGCGTTGAGAGACATGGTGAATGGTTTGCCGCTGATGAAACGGGGTGGAATTATTGCAGTTCACGACATCGATACCGGCGTCACGGTTGCGGAAGCGACTCCCGACCATCCCTCACCGGTTTATGAGGCTTTTATGGACTTCATTTCCAAGAACAAGTTCAAGTACTACATGTTCAAATTCATTAGAAAGCACCTCGGAATCATTCAGGTCGACTAAGACGACTTCTGCTCCCCCAGCTTCGCGCTTGTAAACACGAGACCCGTCATAAACCACCACTCAAGACAGTTGGCAAAGGTTCCGTAGTAGTTCTGAAAGAAACCGCCGATAAGGAACCCGAGAATCGTCAGCATGGAGCCAAGTGCGAGGGCCCTTATCCGATCGCCAGAGGCCTGCTTTGAAGCCCTGAATCCTTCCTTGATCGTTAAAACCCATAAGCTCAGAAATGCGATGAGCCCCGGAAATCCGGAAGATACCAGAACGTTCAGGTAGTCGTTGTGAGGATGAACTGTTGTATCGTAGAAACCCTCCACCTTGTATCGTTCAAAATAGTAGTCGAAATTATCCTCCCCCACACCCGTCAACGGGTATTCCTTGAAAATGTTCACAGACGTCTTCCAAAGGTTCAAACGAGTCTCGTTCTGTTGTAAATCAAAGATAGAGGCAGCCCGGTGCCGGATCATGGGTGACAGCGTCAATGCAAGAGCAATGATTCCCGCGAAGCCGCCGGTTACAGTAAGACCGAATCGTTTGCTCTTGTGAAATCCGAATGCTGGAAGTGCAATAAGAAATGAGAGCCAGATACTCCTTGCGAACGTGACAATAACTGCAAAAAAACTGGCCACGGACAGGCCGGCCATCCATAGCCTTTTTCGGCCCTTCAGCGCCAGCCACAAGCCGGAAGAAAGAAAGAAGGAAGCCATAGCAAAAGCTGCAAACGTCAGGTAGAACCCCTGAAAACCTACCGCTCGATAGGCCCCGTTAAGCCAGTCCAGCTTCATATCCCTGTAAAACTCGACTCCGGTAACCGTTTGCAGCAATGCATAAGCCATGTTGAGCGAGGATGTCATAAGGAATGCATATGCGACTTTCATCAGGGTTTCCTTGTCGTTGATCACCCAGTACATCATTAGCATCATGCACAGCGCCCATTCGTTATCTGCCAGCGCCCACAGGCTATGCAATGGTCGGGGCGAGAAGGTGGAAGAGATGATATTCCAGCCGATATAAAACAAAAGAGGGATGAAGAAAGGATGCCACTTGAACTGCCAGCGACGACTGAAAATCCCATCGCACAACCAGCCTGAGACAGCCAGAGCGATTCCAAATTCAGCCGGAACGAAGGAAATCGGCAGACTGACAGCAAAAAGAAAGATTCCAAACAAAGAGGTTTTCTGAAACACTGAGGACTTGTTCATTCCCGGCAGTCTTCCTGCCATTTCCCGAAACACTCAACTGTCGGTGCGGTCATGCTGAGCTTTTCGAATGATCAG
>CAYIBG010000140.1:0-5783 GCA_964361365.1 uncultured Ignavibacteriaceae bacterium
CCATCAAACCTGCGTCTTCAAAATCGGAGTCGGGCTCGGGCAGGAGATAGCGGACATTCATATTCGCGTAGTGTGAGCTTGCCAGTTGGGCAAAAATCCTCGCAGAACATAACACTGCTCCGCCTTTTTTGAGATAGCCCCGCACGCCCTCAGCCTCGCGCTCATCCACGGAGTCTCCAATCCCAACCACGCTGAAGTGATTCGCTGAAATCTCCTCGCCGACGTGCGAGAACGGAACTCCTTCCTGCTGGAGTAGAAGTCTCCAGCCGGGAGAGTCGCCGAGAATGCCGATGTTAAGCTGCATTACGCTTTCCTCAAAAGGTTCATGATTTCTCGTGTGGTGACGGCTCGAATCGCCATCATACATCCACCATAGACGACGCCCCCAATAAGAGTCACCAGTAACACGTTGACCGCAGAAGTCAGCTCGACGGCCAGCGCCATAAGGATGCTCGAAAAAATAACCTTCCCGAGTCCTTTTGGTACAGTCAAAGTACAGATTTTTTTCATTTGAAAATGGAGAATCAGCAATGTGACACCCTCCGACAAAATGATGCCGAATGCCGTGCCCATTAAACCGAACGACATTGTGAAAGTTGTTACGGCAACCACGTACATGGCAGCGCTCGCGAACATCATATATCCATAAGTCTTATACCGGCCGAGAGCGATGAACGCATTCGAGTAAACGGAATTGAAAATCGTGAGGAAGAAATACCAGATGAATACACGAAACACATCCGCGGCCGCCAGGTACTCCGTTCCGAACACGAGAGCAACAAGGGGCTGAGCCAGCAGGGTTCCGCCTACGGCAATCGGCATTCCCACGAGCATCAACCACCGCATCGTTTCCCCGATGCGATTTGAGAGGACGTCCGGGGAAATTCCCTGCCATCGTGTAAGGGCGGGCAGAAGCAACGGGGCAATCACGCGATCAACCATCAACAGGTAGAAAACAATTTTACTCGCAGCACTAAAGATTCCGACGTCCGCATTCGATTTCAGAATTGCCAATGCGATGGGAGGATAGTTGACCGTAAACTGCGCAAGAATTGAACCGACAGCAATGGGCAGAGACTGCTTAAGCATTGATTTCCAGACAGCGGGTCGAATTCGGAATTTGAGCGATCCTCCCCCCTTCTTGAATTTCCGGAGCAACACCGCCGCAAAGAGAAGGTCTCCCATCACACCTGCGCCCGCAACCCACAGAATATCTCCTGGTGAACGAACCAAAACGGCTACAAGGAGAAGATAGAGAGCCGGAGAAGTCACGCGCCCGATGCCCATGATGCTCATCTGTTCTTTGCCCTGAAAATACCACTCGATAAGCAGTGCGTATGCGAAAATACTCAAGGAAAATACCGAAACGACCAGGCCTGTCGTGGTATCACTGATGAGCAGCAACGACGTGGACACGATGATCGCGACAGTTACGCCGGCGAGAACAAGTCGCAGGCTCAGGAAATCGCTCACGACATCGTCCGGGGCTCCCTTTGCTATTTCACGCGCACCAAGATGTGCCAACCCCATCGAGCTGACCATGATCCCGTATGAAAGCACGGCGAATCCGATATTGACCGAGCCAAACGCTTCTGCGCCCAGGATTCGCGCAAGATACGCTACCGAGGCGAAGCCAAGCAATCGGCGGACTATGTCGGCACTCAGCAGTGAGAATAAGTTTCTTGCGAATGATTTCAAGGGGTTAAATCGCTGATAAGTTTTTCTAGCGTTTCTTCTCGTCTCTCAACGGGAAAATTCTTGGCAATTCGTTTGCGTGCCTCTTTTCCCTTCCGCCGGGGAGCTTTGAGCGCAAGAGTGATTGCTTTGGCCAGTTCCATTGGGTCGTTTGGCGGAACGAGAAATCCGGTTTTACCGACCGCCGATGGAATCCCGCCCACAGTCGTCGCAACCGGGATGCACTCGCACAACATGGCCTCGCACAACGTGTTTGGCAAGCCTTCCCTGCGCGAAGGTTGGCAATAAACTTGTGCTCGGCGGTAGCGGGCGAGGAGGTCGGACCTTGGAATGGGCTCGCAAAAATGCATGTTGCTCGGAGGATTCAGCCGCCGGACGGCTTGCGGGCGGACGCCCACGACTTTGAATTGCAGTCGCGGCAGGTTGCGGGCCGCCTTGATGAGAGTATCGATGCCTTTCAAGCGAACTCTCCGTTCATTCAGGACCACTGCGACCGTCAGGACTTCAGCGCGCTTGTTCCCTTTCGGCGTCCAGAACTCAGTGTCGTAACCGGTTGGAACATACCGGATGTTTTTGCTTTCGCCGGCGATGCGCTCGTTGATCTCCGACCGCAAAGTTTCATCAACAACCAGAACACGGCTTGCGCTTCGGAGGGCATATCTCACAAGAACTGATTTCCAGAGGCTGAGGAACATGCCATAGTTGAGGCCGGGTTCCCGAGCAACGTCCACTCCTCCCACTACGATGATGGATCTCTTGCCGAAAAAACGTGCTGCCATGACAGCAATCGCCGCATACACGGAAGCAAACCAGCAAAAGACAAGGTCATGCCGCGGGGTCGACCAGAGAATTCCGAGGACTTGCGTGAACCCGTGGCCGATGAGGGATTGAACCCGGAAAAACCTGGAAAGAAGGTCGAGGTCGTCTTGAATAAACGGTGTGTGGAACGCAGAAATGAAAAGTATGTGGGGCAGCTTTTTCAGCGGACGAGCTATCTTTTCGTAATCTCACCCATCACAAACGGCCGCCCATTCCTCTTTTGCAGAGCTGTTATGACCTTGTCCGCATTCGAAGGTGCAACGATCAGAATCAGCCCGACCCCCAGGTTGAAGGTACGGCGCATTTCCTGCTCGGGGACATTGCCCGTTCTCTGGATTAAACGGAACAACGCCGGCCGTTCCCACGCATGCCAATCTATCTTGAGTTTGAGTTTTTTCGGGACGACCCGCATCGTGTTACCTTCGATGCCGCCGCCGGTAATATGCGACATTGCTTTGATCTCGTATCGGGAGAGAAGCGGGTAGACGATTTTGTAATATGACTTGTGAACTGCCAGAAGGTCGTCTCCGAGAGTCTTGCCTTTTTTATCGACGTTTGTGCTTAATGAGTATTTGTCGAGCAGCACTTTGCGTGCAAGGGAATATCCGTTTGTGTGCAGACCGTTGGAAGGCAGGCCAATCAAGACGTCTCCCTTGCGGACTCTCCGTCCGTCGATGATCTTGTCCGCATCAACGACGCCGACGATCGTTCCGGCGATATCATACTCACCGTTTAAATACATGCCGGGCATTTCAGCCGTTTCTCCGCCGATAAGTGCACAGTCATTCTCCTTGCAGGCCTTCACAAACCCCTTGATGACTTTTTCCGCCACTTCGGGGGAAAGTTTGCCCGTCGCAAAATAGTCCAGGAAAAACAACGGTTTGGCGCCGCAAACGAGAATGTCATTCACGCAATGGTTCACCAGGTCCTGCCCGATGGTGTTGTGCCGGTTAACAGCAAAAGCGATTTTCAGTTTTGTCCCGACCCCGTCGACGCTCGAGACGAGGACCGGGGTTTTGATCCCGTTAAAGTTTGCGCGATAGAACCCGCCGAACAACCCGATATCAGCCCACACGTTCTTGTTAAACGTGGTTCGAATCGGGCCTTTGATGCGCCGCACGAGTTCATCACCCGCCTCAATGTCGACTCCGGATTTCTTGTACGTGTCCATTCCGACATCAAGATAATTTTTTTTCCGTCGTTGAACAAGCGTATTTCCCTTGTTGCGATTCTTCATGGGCTTGACTATATTGACAAACAATCCTCCGCACCGTGCACACCGTCAGCATCCAAGGCTCTCCCGAGAAGATTCCCGTCGGCAAGATCGTTTGCGTCGGACGCAACTATGCCGAGCATGCAAAGGAGATGAAATCCGACATACCCGAATCGCCTGTCATCTTTCTCAAACCGTCTACCGCCATCATCGCAAACGGAGGCCGAGTTCTCATTCCGTCAATTTCGAAAGATGTCCATCATGAAGTGGAAATGACTGTGTTGATCGGCGAGGGGGGCAAGAACATTCCCAGAGATCGCGCCTTAAAGCACGTCGCGGGATACGGGATCGGGTTGGACATGACGCTTCGCGATGTTCAAGCGGAAGCCAAGAAGAAAAGCCTTCCCTGGACTCTTTCAAAAGGATTCGATACCTCAGCTCCTCTTTCGGAATTTGTACCTGCATCCAGCATCGAGGATCCCCACAATTTGAACGTTGCGTTGTCCGTCAACGGTTCAGTGCGGCAACAATCTAACACAAGGCATTTTATCTTCAAGGTTGACCACCTCATCGCATTCATTTCACAGGTTATCTCACTTGAACGAGGCGATGTTCTCTATACAGGGACCCCCGAGGGCGTGGCGCAGGTTGTTTCGGGTGACAAACTCGAAGCCCGTCTGACAAATCCCGAGGGAAATGTCCTGGCGGTTCTTTCCGTTTCCGTAGGCTAGAATGCCCTTTCAAAGAATCAAGCAGTTCGTCTCCAACTACCGGGGACCTATTGTCACATGGCTGCTCATTGGCCTGTTGATCAGCATCGGACTCTCTTTTGGAATTGATGAGCATATTCTCGGTGCCATCGTCGTCCTTCTGGGGATTCTTGGGCAAGCATTCGCCGCTCTTATTGCTTGGATCGGCTTTGTGCCTCTCATCGGCCCCATCATTGCCAAAGTTCTCGCTCTCCCCTTCATCTGGATTCTCAACGGCATCGGCTATCTCGCATCAGCAATTGCGATAAAGCGCGGGTATACCAAAGACGTCCTGAATTACAGGGTCATCACGATTACGCTCCTCGTCGGGATAACGCTGGGGTATGTGCTCGGAAAGATAGTGTAGAAGATGTGGAAGTGGGGTTTGAAGTTAAGAGTTGAAGTTTGGAGATTAGAGGTTTGGGGTTGGAATTTGCGCCTTCGCAACTTGCTACTTATTCTTCGAAGCGCTACCTTTTGAATAGTTGTTTCTTCACCACCGGTTCCCCTACTCATCGTTTATTTTAGAAGATCAAGTTCACTGTGGGCAAAATCATTGCCATAACCATTCCGAAGGGCGGCGTCGGAAAGACCACGACTGCCGTGAACCTCGCAGCGAGTTTCGCAGTGTACGAAAAACGCACCCTGCTTATTGATGCGGACCCGTTTGGCGCGTGCAGCATGTCGCTCGGGTTCACGCAGGAACGCCAAACCGCCGGCCTGTACGAAGTCTTCAACTTCGTCCACTCCATGGGCCAGGTGATCCACCGGACGGAAATCCCGTTTCTCGATTTTGTCCCGTGCAATATTCGCACGACTCAGATGGAAGACCGAATCATGAGACTTGCGGAGAACCGGACGATGCTGAAAAACGTGCTGCGCTCCGTTGTACCGCACTACGATTACATTGTTATCGATACGCCTCCGTACTTGCGCGGACTGACGACGAACGCGTTGACGTGTGCGAATTCTGCGCTCGTGCCCGTCAAGTCGGGACATTTTTCACTGGAGGGAATCGAAAAGCTCTTCAAGTATTTCGAGTGGGTCCATGAAGCTGCCAACCCCAGTTTAGAGGTGGAAGGAATTCTGCAGACGATGTACGAACCACACTTGAAGGTCACGGAAATCACCGACCGCGAACTGCAGCTTCGATTCAGAAAACACCTCTTGAAAACCTCCATACCGAAGAATACACATCTCCCGGAGGCATCGTTCTACGGGAAACCTGCCATTCTCTTCAACGCCCAATCCAGGGGCACACTCGCCTACCTTGAGCTCGCTCGCGAACTGATCGGGCGGCATCAGGT
>CAYIBG010000141.1:0-5767 GCA_964361365.1 uncultured Ignavibacteriaceae bacterium
TCGTGCCGGAGACGGCAAGAGCATAGACATAAGTGTTCGTCAAGCCGGTACTCGCTGTACTCCAGCTTGTGCCGTTGTTGGTGGAGAGAAAGACGCCGCCATGGGTCCCGGCAAAGAGATTCGTGCCGCTAACGGCAAGAGCACGGACAAAAGTCGAAGGATAAGTATTCGTCAAGCCTGTGTTCACCGCAGTCCAGCTTGAGCCGTTGTTGGTGGAAAGAAAGACGCCGCCGCCCCAAGTCCCGGCAAAAAGATTCGTGCTGTTAACGGCAAACGACAAAACCGTGATGGCTGTCGGGCCATTGGTTTGCACCCATTGGGCATGCAGTGGATTCGTAGTGGTGAATAGGCAAAACATCAGAAAGAGGAATCGGAAAATGTTTTTCATCTGTTCCTCATCTCGTCAAAAAGTGGAGGGCAATTGCAACTACCGTTTCGCCAAACAACGGAGCGCTTTTGCGATTTTGGCGTGTTGCCTGCACTTGCCGTTTGATACTATCTGAGCAAAACAAGTTTCTTGGTTACCGTGAATGAGCCAGCCCCGACTGCGTCCCCACGAGTCGGGACTGCGTCGGGGTAAACTTGCAAGGGATAGAAATACACCCCACTTGGCAGATTCGTCCCGTCGAAGGTCACCTCATAGCTTCCCGGCTTCATCACTTCGTTCATCAAAGTTGCCACTTCTTGTCCAAGAAGGTTAAAGACCTTCAGCGACACATACGCTGATGTCGGGATAAGGAAGCGGATCGTCGTACTCGGATTAAACGGGTTCGGATAGTTCTGCGAGAGGTGATAACGTTCCGGCAGTTCCTCCACGACGCCGGCTGTAGTCGTTACCGGACGCGCATTGAAGATAAACCCGTCTTCGCCGGCAATCCATCCATTGTTTTGATCCACAAATTGCACATCCCAACAGTTGGTTGAAAGTCCGATCGATTCCGTTTGCCACGTCACTCCGTCGGTCGTCTTGACGAGCGTTCCAAAGAAGCCAACAGCATAAACAGTTGAAGCGTCGAGTGCCCGGACCGATCTCAAGGCGTTGTTGGTCGGAGACGCTTGCATGATCCAGTTCGAACCGCCGTCGGTCGTCTTCAAGATCGTGCCGTTCGAGCCTGCAATCCAGCCGCGCTGCTGGTCAACGAAATCGAGGGAGTAAAATGTTGCTGCCACAGGCGACGTTTGCATCCCCCAATTTGCTCCGCCGTCTGTCGTTCTGTAGATGGAGCTGTTTGCTCCGACAGCCCAGCCGGTAAGCTCGTTAAAGAAGTGCACACCAAAGAAATTGCTCGCTGTCTGGGACGATTGTTGAACCCAGTTCAGACCTCCGTCGGTCGTTTTCAGAACTGTCCCAAAATTTCCGACAGCCCATCCAATATTTGAGTTAACGAAATAAACAGACTTGAGATTATTCACTGTTGGATTTGCGACTGTTTGCCATGTCGTACCGCCGTTGGTTGTGTACATGATGTCAGTAATGTCACCCACAATCCATCCATGTTGTGGATCAGTAAAGAAAATTGAATTGAGATTTCCACCGGACGGGTTGCTTACACTATTCCATACGAGTCCTCCGGTTGTCGTTCTAAGGATTGTACCTGCAGTACCAACCGCCCAGCCATCGTTCAACGACAGCATGGCAAGTGACCGCAGACTTTGTGGTGTGTTGGTTGTCTGCCGTGCCCAGCGGACGCCAGTTGTGGTATTGCGCTGGTACCGCACAGAGGCGCGTATTCCCAGTGCACCATTGAGAACACTCCAGGCTGAACCATTAAAGTAAAGAGAGCGGTTGTTCGAATAGCCATCGAAATAGATAACCGAAAAGTCGGCAGCAGAAGGAGAGGAGAGTACTACATGAAAATTTCCGGTGATTGTGATTCCAAGCGATGAAACATCGAGCAGTGCTGCAAAAGCGAAACTTGTGAGAATGGTATAAGACATATTCCCCAATGTTCTTCCGGGCAGACCGGAAGAGTCTGCATGGAGAGAAACGAGCACAGTCCGTCCCTGCATCCCGGAACCGTAAATGAACGCTATTGTCATCACGTGTGCTGGAATGTACGATGGTGTCATCAGCAACGAAAATTCGTGATTGGGAGATGAAGTGGCAATGGTCGGCAGAAGTCCAAAATTTGCACCAACATTCTCTTCAAGGAGAGGATCGTACTTTAAAAATTCTGAGGCATCTTGAGTTACGGGGAAAATACCTACCTGCTCATATGCAACCTTGACTGCTGTGGTATCAAGATTGAGATCTCTGGCAGATCGGACGGAAGCATTCCTCGCATCGACAAACTGAGCGTCCGATGTAAGATACATAGTAAATGTACGATAGAAAATTCTCGCAGCATCTGCTCTGCTTGTCGATTGGGAAAGATTGTACATCACCTTATTGTGAATTCCACTATTGAAATGAACACCTCCGTTATCAAATGGGGCATAGAGATACTCCGAGATATGAGCTGTCTGCGCACCAAAAGGGAGAGGGAAGGATTGGTATCCCAGATGCGGATTGACGAGATTGCGGAGGTAGGCGGGAGGAGCGAGCGTGATATCTTCGCCGATCGTCCAGTTTCGTGTATCAAACGCCGCAGCCATGATGTCGCTGAAGCTCTCACTGAGTGAACCGGATTGGTCGAGATAAATCAGCCCCGACGTTACACCGGTAATGCCGTGCGTGATTTCGTGAGCCACAATGTCGCGTGACCCAGCCCAAGGACGAAAGTTCATCCCATCACCATCCCCATAGTAGAGTCGATTCGTGGACCAACTCCAAAAGGCGTTATTGTAGTCTGTACCGTAATGTACGTTCGAAACAATGGATCGGCCATACCCGTCCCAGCTCATACGGCCGGACGTTGTGCTGAGATACTCGTAGAACTCTCCGGCATAGTAATGAGCGTCCACAGCAGGAGGATCGTCGAAGACCAAGCTGGTACTTGAAATTACCGATCCGGTGGGACTGTGCTTGGTGATAATGTTTCCGTATGTCTCGTTTCCCGCAACGCCGCCCGGACCGAACATGGTTCGTGTGACATCGATGAGCCTGTACGTGGAACTCTGATAAGCCTGGAGCGGGCGAGCCTGGCCGTCAACGCCGACGCCCGAACCAACGACCGGCCCGTCAAACGGAGTCTGGTTGAACCTCAACAGCAGTTCACCAGTTATCGCGTCCAAGAAAACGAGGTATGCCTTATCGGGTCCACCAACGACTTCAGCCTTCCACGCTAATTTTGGTGCGGTGTTGCGTGTGTACACACATCGTCCGATTGAGAGAAGAGAATAGTCAGCCGGGAACAGCGCCATCACCATGGTAACGGCCGTCCTCGAATCGATTGTTGGATGGACGCTCACTTCAGGCGTCGGAATAGTCCGCCCGCCGACGCAGTAGATCGATCCGTCAGGATCAAGGTGAACGATGATTTCACTTCCCCAAACCGGAACCCCCTGATACTGCTGCTGGAAACGGATGTGCGTCTTCCCCATCTCGTCAGCGAATTCTTTCGAAATGGAGAATTCATTTTCTGCGTCAACAATGCGAAAAAGGTTTTGGTAATTGCGAAGAAAGTTACGGGCGATCTTGATTTTGTTATCGTTCGAGGACTGCGTGAGTTTTCCTTCGATGAATCGTGGAGTATGGTGCATCGCATCCCAATGCACCGACGGATTGATACCGGTTGATTGGGCGATTCGTTCGAGCAAGGACTGCTGTTCAGAGCTTACCTGCGCCATACATAATGCAGACGCAAAGAAGGTAATGCATAGCGCCGAAGTTAGTTCGCGAAGAATCTTTTCATCATCAACTACCAAAATACGCACAGCCAGCTAAACTCCTTTCACTGGCAATTTTACGGTGAATGTCGTTCCTCTCCCGGTCTCACTTTCAACCTCTATGTCTCCTTGAAACTTCTTGACGATACCATAACTGACCCACAATCCCAGACCGGTACCCCTTCCCGTTTGCTTTGTCGTAAAAAACGGTTCAAAGATTTTTTCGAGATCCTCCTCGGGAATTCCTTTGCCGGAATCCGTGACAGTCACGACGACGCTGTTGCCGCGCGATTCCGACCGGATCGATATTTTGCCCGGCTTCTCCTCCAGCGAGTCGACTGCATTCATCAAAATATTGATAAATACTTGCTGCAGTTGGTCGGGTACAACTTCAAGAGCGCGAACATGCTCATTGAGACCCACATCAAACACAATGTCCTTGACTTTCTTGCCGTACTGTACGATGTTCAGCGCATCCCGCACGATCTGATTCAGATCACTCGCTTGGACGACATGGGTCGTCGGGCGTGAAAAATCCACGAGCTCGTGAATAATCCTGGAAATACGGCTAATCTGACTCTTGATAATATCCAGCTTCTCTTTGGCCGTCTCGTCCGAGGTGGTTCGCTCGATCACCTGCACAAGCGATAAAATTGACGTGAGAGGATTGCCGACTTCATGAGCAATACTTGTTGCCATTGTACCGATACTCTCCATTTTCTGCGACCGGACAAGCTGCTGTTCCAACACTTTCACGAGCTTTGTTTCGAGAGCAGCCTTCACCGCAGGACCGAGCCGTGCTAGATGTTGTTTGACCACATAATCTGTCGCTCCGGCTTTGATGCAATCGACCGCGGCTTCTTCATTTATTGAACCTGTGACAACGATAAAGGGAACTTGGGGGACGTGTTCTTGAGCTAAACGGAGCGCTGCCATCCCATCAAACTCCGGCATTACATAATCTGACAAAATGATATCAGGTGAAAATTCTTTGAGTTGTTTCAGGAAAGCACTCTTTGTACTCACTGTATGTGCCGTACATGTGATGCTTGCCTTCCGCAGTGCGTGTTCAACCAACTCAGCATCAGCCTGCACATCATCAAGAATTAGAATACGGAGCTTTTTGTCCATACCTCATCTCCCTGTTAAGCTAAAGAATGACCACGAACAGCGAGCTCAGCACATATTCAAGGACCTCCGCGTTCATCTTCCCTGCGGAGTTTGTGGATGGACGGATTCTAAAAGCTGATGCGATTGATACAACGACACATCTTTGATGGCATCATGCACACGGCGGATAGAAGCATCTATTTGATCAATGCGACGAATAATCTCCGGGTCCGCCACAAATCGCTTTCGAATATCCTCCGTCATCAATTTGATGACTGCGAGCGGATTGTTGATCGTATCCTGAAGCTGCGCCGTCACCTCACTCAAGATCTTGGAGCCAATTGCCGTTTTCTCGAGCTGCGTCTGCATCAAAACCATGCTTCGTTGTTCTCCGAAGTGCTTCTCTTTTACTTGTTGAAGCTTCACAAATACGTATGCCGTGAGCCACATCCAGAACAGGGAATCGTATTCCAGGACAAAATCAAAGAAGGACAGCTTTTCACTGGTGGACCTGTGGAAGACATCATAGGAGGTTGTCAGATAATACCCATAGATGAGAATTGCGGCGATCACCAAAGGGTACTTGTTAGCAAATGAAGCAAATCTCTTAAACATATAAGCGGACTCCCTTATGGTATGTTATTCAGTTTGTTGCTCGATTGGCTGAGTTGATCTAGGCTTTGAGATAGACTTCAGAAGTCTTCGTTGGCGCCGCGTAGAGACTTCGGAAGTCTTACAAATCCAGCACTTCTCTGACTTTCCTCAGGACTTCCTGAGGGTCGTAAGGTTTTTGCACAAAATCTCTTATCCCGGACTTGAAAATCTCCGACTTTTGATTCGGTTCGATAAAACCGCTTGCGAGAACAGCCTTGACCTTCGGATTCATCTG
>CAYIBG010000142.1:0-1429 GCA_964361365.1 uncultured Ignavibacteriaceae bacterium
GCTGAGGCTGCTCGTTGTCGGTGAATTTTACGGCGACGAGGACGTGTATAGAAAACAGGTGGCCGATTTGGGCCTTGAGCAGAACGTCTCAGTCTATTCCGAATATGTCCCGAACGAAGATGTCGGCATGTATTTTTCAGCATGCGACGTCGTTGTCCTGCCGTATGTTTCAGCGACGCAAAGCGGCATTGTGCAGATCGCATACCAGTTCGACAAGCCCGTCATTGCGACGGGTGTTGGCGGATTGGCAGAGGTGGTTCTGGATAAGAAAACCGGATTCATCGTACCTCCCGAAAACCCTAACGCCCTGGCGGACGCTGTGGTTCGGTTCTACAAAGAGAAGCGGGAGCAGTTATTTCGGGCGAATGTTCTGAAGGAAAAGAAGAAATACAGCTGGAACACTCTCGTGAAAGGCATCGAACAGCTGGCGGAGTCGGGAAAATGAAGTACGATCCGGTCAAAAGAACGATCGGCGACATCGTCCGTCACAATTTCCTCCTCCGAAAGCTTTTCTACAAGCTGCTCGGGGTTCTGTTCCTGAGAGAGTGGCATGTGAAGCGCGAATTGCGGCTCCTGTTATCGGAAAAGCCCGCAATGCTTTTGTTTGATGCCGGCTGCGGGTTCGGGCAGTATTCCTACTACTGTGCGCGGATGTTTCCAGACATCTCCATTCTCGCCGTTGACGTGAAAGAGGAACAGGTTGAAGATTGCCGGCATTTCTTCACAAAAGCCGGTCTGACGAACGTGGAATTTCGCATCGAAGATCTGACGAAACCCCGGCATGAGAACGAATTCGATTTCATCCTGTCGGTCGATGTGATGGAACACATTCCGGACGACGTGGGCGTGTTCAGGAATTTCTATCGCGCACTCAAACCCGGCGGCCGATTGCTCGTCAATACCCCGTCGAACCTCGGCGGGTCGGACGCTCATTCGCCGGACGATAAAAGTTTCATCGAAGAGCATGCACGGGTGGGGTATGGGGTTGACGAAATTCGTCAAAAGCTCGGAAGTGCCGGGTTTCAAGTCGAAGCGGTCAAGTTCACGTACGGTCCGTATGGGGACATGGCCTGGCGGGTCGGAATAAAGGTTCCCATGGAAATCCTGAACGCAAGCAGATTTTTTTTCGTTTTGCTTCCCTTCTATTATATACTTGCGCTGCCCATTGCGCTTCCACTCATGTATATGGATTACATTTCGGAAAACAAGGCGGGGGCGGGTTTAATCGTCATCGCACGTAAGTCATGAAGAAGGTCCTGATTATCTCGTATTATTTCCCGCCGTCGGGCGGCCCCGGTGTGCAGCGCGTGTTGAAGTTTGCCAAATTCCTGCCAGAGTTTGGATGGCAACCCGTGGTGCTGACGGTCGAAGGCGGTGATTATCCGGCCCGCGATGAATCCTTGCTCGATGAAATCCCGCAACACGCCAT
>CAYIBG010000142.1:1529-5672 GCA_964361365.1 uncultured Ignavibacteriaceae bacterium
ACGAAAAAATGCCCGGATATCGACCAAAAGAAACTGATCCATATTCCCAACGGATTCGACCCGGAAGATTATCCGAAGGCCGATGCACTCAACAAGAAAAAGTTCACGGTTGCGTACACCGGCTCGATGTATGGCAAGCGCAACCCGCAGACATTTCTCCGGGCGGTTGAAGAGCTGGTGCGTGAGAAAAAGATCGACTTAAAAAAGATTACGTTGAAATTTATCGGCCGGTTTGGATCCGAAGTTCATGCAATGTTCGAAAGGACTTCGATCCGGCACGCAATCGAAACAATGCCATACACGCCGCACGCGCAGAGCATCGGAGAGTTGTTGCGGGCAAATATGTTGCTTCTCGTTGTCGATGAGGCAAAGGAAAGCGAAGAGATTGTCCCCGGAAAGGTGTTCGAGTACATCGGCGCTCGCCGGCCCATCATCGCTCTGGCCCCGGAAGGCGCTGTCGCGCAACTCCTCAGCGAAACGAAGACCGGTTATGTTGCACACAATCAAGACATCGCGGCCATCAAGGCGGCTTTTCTTGAATGTTACCGGAATTTTATCTACCATAGAAAAACTTTTCGGCCAAACTGGAACGCTGTGAAGCGGTACGAACGGAGAGAGACCACGCGACTGCTAGCCCGGCTTCTCGATTTGGCGAGTTCACCGAAATCTACCTGAGCACTCCCGCCCCATTCCACTTATGAGCAAATCGCACCGAGAGCGAGCGTCGGACCAGCGGCGGTCTCGCACGGAAGAGCCGTTGATTCCCTCAAAATATCAGCACGCGGTGGCAATCGGCCTGCTGTTTCTGAGCCTCATCGTGTTTTTCTATCCGGTAATTTTCGGAGGGAAGACATTCCTCGGACCCGACACACTCGCATCTCACAGTTTTGATACCTTCCTTGCCGAAGCGCGATCCGAAGGGATCTTCCCTCTATGGAATCCCTACATCTTTTGCGGAATGCCTTCCTACGGAAGCCTGACAGCCGGCGGAGAACGTCCCTTCGACTTCACGGCGTATCTTGCAGGAAAGACGGCTACCCTGTTTCACTACCTCCTTTTTGCGCCACCGGTGGGCTGGGTGTTGTTTTACTACCTGGTGTTTGCCGGAGGCGTGTATGTGTTCACGTACCGCAAGGTGGGGGACAAACTGGCTGCTTTTGTGTCTGCTCTCGCGGCAACTTTTTCGATGTACATCATTATCTGGGTAATGACGGGCCATAACACGAAAATCTCCGTGATGGCCTTTTTTCCCTGGGTGTTTCTTATCGTGGAAAACCTCCGTGAGCGGTTTGATTGGCGGCTTTTTTTGGTCCTGGTCGTTGGCCTGCACTTCACGTATTTGCCGTCTCACGTCCAAATGATCTTCTATGTCTATCTTGCCCTTGGAATCTACCTTCTGTTCTTTCTTGTAAGGAATCTGGTCAAAAAAGAGGACTGGAAGGGAGTCGTGAGGGCCGGGGTCGCACTCGCGGCGGCTTCGGTGATCGCCTTTGCGATGGATTCAGATAAATATCTTTCCGTACTCGAATACAACCCGTATTCGATACGCGGCTCCGGGCCAATAACGGAAGCCGCCATCCCGGGCTCAAAGTCCGCTTCAGGGGGACTCGACTACAATTATGCAACGAGCTGGTCCTTATCACCTGGCGAAGTGATCTCGTTTGTTGTTCCGTTCTGGAAAGGCTTTGGCTCACACATGTATCAGGGGGCACTGACACAAAATGTGCCGACGCGTGTGAATTCGTATTTTGGCCCGCAGACATTTACCGACGGCGCCCAGTATATCGGGTTCGTGGTTTTTGCACTGGCGGTCGTGGGGTTTGTCAGAAACCGCAAGGACCCGTTCGTCCAATACATCGCCATCTTGATGGGGTTCTCGCTTCTTGTCGCGTTCGGTAAAGAATTTCCACTCGTATACGACCTGATGTATTATTATTTCCCCTTCTTCAACAAGTTTCGCATTCCGTCCATGATTTTGGTGCTCATCCAGATTTTCATCCCGGTACTTGCGGGCTACGGAATTGCCTCGTTCCTGAAACAAAGGGCCGAGAACAAACACGGCGATATTCAAAAAACGAAAAAGATGGTGATCCGCAGCGTGGCGCTGGTCGCACTGACCTGCGTCATCCTGAGCTTTTCCTATGAAAGCTTTCTTTCAAAGCAGGATATGCAGAACATGGCGAGTTCGCTCTATGGACTTGGTCTGCCGAAGGACCGCTTGATCGAACAGGCTTTCCAGCAGATCCCGCAAGAGGTCTTTCGGCTTTTGAAAGAACACGTTGTCACCATGGTGACAACAGACCTCTATGTCGGCCTTGCGCTTTTAATCGTGGCGTTTGGTGCGTTCTTGTTGTATTTGGAAAACAGGTTGTCTCTCAACACGCTGGCAGGAGTTCTGGTGATTGTCGTTCTTGTCGACCTCTGGCGCATTGACTATAAGCCCATGCATCCCGAAGACCGTCAGCAACAGGCAACGATCTTTGCAGCTCCCGACCATGTCCAATTCATCCAGAAAGACTCTTCGTTGTTCCGCGTGCTTCAGTTTGTCGGCGGCCAGCCGCCGTACGACAACACTCTCGCATATTGGAAAGTCCAAAATGCGTACGGATACCAGGGTGCGAAAATGCGGTCATATCAGGATGTGGTCGAAGTGGTCGGATTGTACAACCCGCTTCTCTGGCAGCTGATGAACGTGAAATACATATTCAACGATCAGACTGATTCGAGCGGAGCAGTGAGCCTTGTTTACAGCGGCAGACAGGCCAAAGTGTACACCGCGCGGGAATTCCTCCCGAGGGCTTTTTTTGTAAACAGGTACCAGGTTGCAACGGGGCTCGACATCCTGAACAAAATCAGGTCTCTTGAATTCGAACCTCAGGATGTTGCCTACATGCTGGAGGATCCAAAGATTGAAATCGCACCGCCTCAGCCGGATGCCCGTGCCGCGTACGTTCGGAACGGCCTCCACGGTTTCGAGCTGGATGTAAACGCAACAGGTGACAATTTGTTGTTTCTGAGTGAAACATACTACCCGGTCGGATGGAAAGCTTTTATCGACGGCAAGGAGACAGCCATCTATCGTCTCAATTACCTGTTCCGGGGTGTCGTCGTTCCGCCGGGGCGGCATAAAGTGGAAATGCAGTTTGAACCCCGCGGGTTTTCTCTAGGAAAAAACCTGAGCCTGGCGGCCAATGTCATCGTCATCGTAGCGTTCGGTTATTTTGGCGTAGATTATTTTAGAATAAGAAAAAAAAACAACACTGGTTGAACGGGAATGTGCGGTATCTGCGGCATACTGAATTACGGCAACGCGAACGCGACTTTTGACGAGTCGTTGCTCGTGAAGATGAGCGACTCCATTCGTCACCGCGGCCCCGACGATTCCGGCACCTTTATTTCACCCGACAAAAGAGTCGGGTTCGGGTTCCGAAGGCTCTCGATCGTCGATTTGTCCCCCACCGGCCATCAGCCCATGCACTCTCCCGACGGAAACATCACCATCATTTTCAACGGTGAGATTTACAATCACCTGGTGCTTCGTCGCGAGTTCGAAGCGAAAGAATATCGCTATAAATCCCGGTCTGACACCGAAACGATTATCTATGCGTATCAGGAATACGGGCTGGATTTCGTCCACAAACTGTTGGGGATGTTTGCTCTGGCCCTCTGGGATGAATCGAAGAAACGACTTGTGCTGGCACGGGATCGAATCGGAATAAAGCCGTTGTATTACACGATCTCTGGGGGAAATTTCATTTTTGGGTCCGAGATCAAAGCTCTCCTTCAGCATCCCGCCGTTCACCGGGAGTTGAGCCAGGAGGCGATGAACCATTATCTGACATTCATGATTTCGCCCGCCCCGATGACTATGTTCAAGGACGTGTATAAACTGGAACCCGGGCACATTCTCACCGTTGAGTCAGACGGCCGAACTCAGAACAGGCTTTACTGGGAACCTGTTCCTGCGGGGGCTCAACCCTCCATCGGTTTCGACGGGACGCGGGTTGCGCAATCGGAACTCGTCACTGAGACATATCCGATGACGGAGGATTCCTGCGTCCAGACGATCCGCACTCTGCTCAAACAATCCATCAAAGATAGAATGATGAGCGACGTGCCTTTCGGCGTGTTCTTGAGCGGCGG
>CAYIBG010000143.1:0-5664 GCA_964361365.1 uncultured Ignavibacteriaceae bacterium
GATTCCTACCTCTCCGCCTCCCAGCTTGGAATAACGATGGCGAGCCTGGCCTTGGGATGGGTTGGAGAACCCCTTGTCGCCGGAATGCTCAGCCCATTCCTCATCGATGTCGGGATCACAAAACCCGAAATCATTCAAGTTGTCTCATTTGCGGTCGCATTTTCTGTCATCACCTCGCTTCATATCATTGTCGGTGAGCAGGCTCCCAAGTTTCTCGCCATTCAGAAGGCCAGCCGCACGACGTTGCTGATTGCCTATCCGCTGAGATTGTTTTATATCGTTTTCAAACCCGTGATTTGGCTCTTGAACTCTTCTTCCAACGGCCTGCTGCGACTCATCGGTTTTCAACCGGTTCCCGAGAGCGAATTGATGCATTCCGAAGAAGAACTGCGGCTGATTCTTGCCCAGGATAAGCGTGTCCCGATTGCCAGCCGGAACATCGTCCTCAATGCCATGGACCTGCGCCGGAAGCAGGCCCGCCTCGTGATGATAGCGCGCAAGGAAATCGTAGCCATCGCGTATGAGGCTCCGGTGAAGGAAGCGGTCGAGCTGATGCGCTCCAACAAGTATTCCCGTTACCCGGTCTACAAGGAGTCCCTCGACAACATTGTCGGAATCGTGCACACGAAGGACGTGTTCAAACCCGAGCGGCATTTAAAACCCGATTTCAAGATTGATTCTGTCCTTCGCGACGCCACATTCCTGCCTGAAACCGTTTCCCTCGAGAAAGTTCTGGAAATCATACTCCAAAAAAGGACTCATATGGTGCTCCTGGCCGATGAATTTGGAGGAACGGCGGGCCTCATCACGCTTGAAAACGTTCTTGAAGAACTCGTGGGGAACATTCAGGATGAGCATGACAAGGAACTGCCCGAGATCACAAAGATCAACGAGGATGAATATGTTGTCGATGCAAGCATCACGACCAACGATGTCGAACGGTTGCTCAATCAGGAACTCTCACAAAAGGACATCTTATCCATCGGGGCTTTCATTATTGAACAGCTCGGCCACATTCCACAAAAAGGTGAGTCTTTACGCGTCGACGGAACGGAATTCACTGTGGAAAAAGTCAGCAACCATGTCATCGACACCATCCGTATCAAACGGATCCCCCCGCCGCCGCCGTTGGACGAGGAGTCGTGATAACGTCAGTTTTTTCCGAGGAACCGAACCATGCAAGAAACAAATGAACAGTACGTCACCCGGATTTCGGGATACGTTGAGGGACAAAACCACTTCAAGGTGTTCCAATCGACCGTCGGCAAACTTCAGCGTTTGTTGAAACGCGTCCCGGTTTCTCGCTTGAAAAAACAAGCCGCAACGAATAAATGGTCGGTTTCGGAAATCCTTGGCCACCTGGCGGAAAGCGAAATTGTCTTTGGCTACCGCATGCGTATGATCCTTGGGTCGAACGGGACACCCATCCAGGCTTTCGACCAGAACAAATGGCATGCGAACGCCGGTTACCTTGAGCGCAACCCGAAAATGGCGTTCGACCTATTTCGAACCGTTCGGGAAAGCAATGTGGCTCTGCTCAAATCGCTGACGAAAGAGCAATGGGATTTCCATGGGAACCATCAGGAGCGAGGACATGAGACAATCGCTCGAATGGTGGAACTGTACGCGGGACACGATGTGAACCACGTGAAACAGATCGAAGGAATTCTGAATGCCGCACGTTCGAAAAAAGGAAGCTGAGCGCGATTATTCGCACCGCGCACTGATTGACAAACTCGGTGTGAAGGACGGTTCCAGGGTTTCGATTCTCGGCGTCGACGACAACGAATTTCTGATACAGTTGAGGAGCCGGACGGCCAACATCGCTGTCGGGAAAGCACAGAAAGATTCTGATTTCATCTTTTATAGTGCTGACAGCCGGATACAGTTGAAGAAACTGAAGAGCTTGAAGTCGTTTTTGAAGCAAAACGGCGGAATCTGGGTTGTATCTCTGAAGGGAAAACTTGCTCAGATTCGCGACGTCGACGTGATTGAGGCCGCAAAGAGTGCTGGACTTGTCGATAACAAAGTTGTCGGATTTTCCGAAACTCACACCTCTCTCAAACTCGTTATTCCACTCGCCAAGCGGAAACCATTCTGAAACGAGTGGCCGGCGGGAGAACCGAAGGAGGAACCATGAAAACCGTATTCATTCTTTTCGCATGTTTTACTTGTGTCGGTTGCTCACGACAAGTTCAACCGTGGTCCGGCATGGTCATCGACCTTTCCTACTCGTATGACGACAGCACGATTTACTGGCCGACGGAAAAAGGCTTTGTGTTCGAGAAAGGCTCGGAAGGCGTCACGCCTGCTGGCTTCTTTTACACGGCAAACAGGTTTTGGACTCCCGAACATGGCGGCACGCACATCGACGCACCGATTCACTTTCACAAGGACAGGAATACGGTCGATAAAATCCCCGTCGATCAGTTCATTGGAAACGGAATTGTGGTGGATGTGTCTGCAAAGTGTGCGTCGGATCGTGACTACCTGATTCAAGTCGATGATTTCCTTGCTTGGGAAAAAAAGAACGGACAGATGCCGGAGGGAAGCCTGGTCCTTTTACGAACGGGGTTCGGCAGGTTCTGGCCTAACCGTATTCAATATATGGGCACGGACGAACGGGGCGATGCGGCTGTGAAGAAACTGCATTTTCCCGGGCTCCATCCCGATGCTGCAAAATGGATCACGGAAAATCGAAAGATCAAGGCAATCGGACTCGACACGCCCAGTATCGACTACGGCCAGTCGTCTCGGTTTGAAAGCCATGTTGCTCTATTTGAAAAGAACGTGCCGGCCTTTGAGAACGTAGCCAATCTGGACCAGCTTCCAGAACAAGGGTTCACGGTGATCGCCTTACCGATGAAAATCAAAGGCGGGAGCGGCGGGCCGGTGAGGATTGTTGCGGTTTTGAACTAGGTGCTCTTCGCAAATCCTTTCCCAAAACCGATAACCAGTTTCCAGAACTGCTAATCATACCTGATAGTCTGATTTCGGATTCGCATAGAAACGTGATGCCTACCATCCCGGCACTGGCACGGGGTTTGCCACTCCACAAAGCTCGGTTGTCTAACTCATCGTTCTATCAGCTTTGCTCTTCACGAAAGGGAACCACCATGAAAACGCTTCGAAGCAGTTCGGTCCTGACGTTGTTGGCATTCAGCTGTTTCTTCATCCTCGGTGCCGGCCGCATCGGAGGAAATGGAGAGCAGTACCATGCGGCCCTGGCTTTGGAATTTACTCATGCGGCTGACCATGCCAAAGCGCTCTACAACCAGACCCTTGCTGCATCCAATATGGACAAAAATGTGGCCAAGACGCATTTTGAGGAAATGGGACAATGTCTGGAACGGGCAAGAACTCTTCACGCCATGGTCCACAAATCCTACACACCAGTTCAGGAAAAGGAAATCTCCAAAGACCATGAGGCGTTTTTGAATGCCCATACGATCGCTCTGGAGACATTCAAGGACCTTAAAGTTGTCTTTGCGAATGACCGTCTTGACATAGAGAAAGTGAAATCGCTTTCAGCAAAGATCTTCGCTGAAACATACAAAGCCATTGTGATTCACAAAGAGGTACTGAAGAAACTCGGTATTCCTGAGGCTCAGACGCCTGTGTCATAAGCACATCGGTTTTTCATGGCCGTCTCAGAAAACTGAGATGGCCGTTTTATTTCTCTTTTCTGCTTCACGTCGAAAACAGGAACAATCCGGACGTTTTTCACGTCTAAGGCTCCCTTTTGTGAATCACGGAGGGACGAGCCTTGCTTCTTTTTTTTCTTTTTGATAATATGGTTTCGCTTTTTGATGCCGCGCGGACGATAAATTGAAATAACGTCGGCGTCACCCTTCAAGCAACAACATCACTGACAATGGCAATAACGGTTCGAAACCTGACCAAGTTCTACGGCCAAGAAAAGGCCGTTGACAACATCTCGTTCGAAGTCAAGACGGGAGAGATTCTCGGCTTCCTCGGTCCCAACGGAGCGGGCAAAACGACAACGATGAAAATCATTACGTGCTACATGCCGCCATCATCGGGAACTGTGGACGTGGAGGGCTACGACATCGCCGAACATTCACTCGAAGTGCGCCGGAAAATCGGATACTTGCCCGAGCTGAACCCGTTGTATCTCGACATGAATGTCGTCGAGTACCTCGATTACTCGGCGCGCCTGCACGGCATCGGCAACGGAGTGCTCAGGGGCCGGCTCCGGGAAATGGTGGAGGTATGCGGGCTTGCAGAGGTTCGTCATAAGGACATCGGCGAACTTTCCAAGGGCTACCGGCAGCGGGTGGGGTTGGCGCAGGCGATGATTCACGACCCCGATGTCCTCATCCTCGACGAGCCAACAAGTGGACTCGACCCGAACCAGATCGTCGAGATTCGAAACCTCATTAAGAAACTCGGACGGGCGAAAACCGTCATCCTCTCCACGCATATTCTTTCGGAAGTCCAGGCAACCTGCGACCGGGTGATCATCATCAACGAAGGGAAAATTGTCGCCGACGGCACGCCGCAACGGCTCCAGGAGGAGTTCCGCGGCACGGAAATCGTTTCTGTGGAATTGAAAGCAAACGTCGCCAATGTGATGACCGACGTGTTCCCGAAAGTCAGGGGATTGCCGAACGTCGAATCTGTTGAATACAAAGGCCAGGAAGGCTCGTCTCATCGTTTTGTTGTGCACACGCACAAAGGCAGCGACATCCGGGAACAGCTGTTCAAACAGGCGGTGGCCGAGGAGTGGGTGCTGATGGAAATGACGCGAAAATCGACGAGCCTCGAAGAAATCTTCCACAAGCTCACGACATCGGAACCGGCGAAGCCATGACTGCGCAATTCAATATGAAAGAGTACCGGAAGAACCTGGGGAACATTGGGACGATCTTTCGAAAGGAGTTGCGATCCTATTTCAATTCCCCGGTCGCTTACGTCGTGATCATCGTGTTCCTGGCCTTCATTGAATGGTTCTACGTAAGCGACATTTTCAAAATCAACCTCGCGTCTGTACGGGAGATGTTCTCGCTCGTTCCCTGGATATTCGTTTTCGTAATTCCCGCCATTACCATGCGGCTCATCGCTGAAGAAAAGAAGGCTGGAACGATCGAGCTTCTGACCACGCTGCCGTTGATGGACGCTGAGATTGTCCTCGGGAAATTCTTTGCTGCGTGGGCTCTCATTTGCATCGCCCTCTCTCCGACGCTTATCCACGTTGTGACGATTGCCTTCCTCGGCGACCTTGACAAAGGCCCGGTGGTAGGCGGATACCTCGGGTTGATGCTCATGGCGGGTGTGTTTGTGGCGGTTGGCCTGTTTGCCTCAAGTCTCAGCGAAAATCAGATCGTTGCGATGATCATCGGTCTTGTCCTGATGTTCGCGCTGATGATTCTCGACAAGGTCCTCATCTATCTTCCGGGCTTTATCGTTAGCGTCGTGGAGTACCTCGGCGTCGATTCTCATTTTTCCAGCATTGCCCGCGGCGTCATCGATACGCGGGATTTGATCTATTTCGCCTCCGTCCTGGGTTTCATGCTCTACCTTTCGACCCTATCTCTCAGCCGGCGGAAATGGTAACTGCATGAACAGAAAGAAGACACAAGCCCTCACCCGGGCAGCGTTGATCCTCGGGATCCTCATCCTGGTCAACTTCATTTCGATCCG
>CAYIBG010000144.1:0-5617 GCA_964361365.1 uncultured Ignavibacteriaceae bacterium
GATGTCGAGCTGATTCAAAAGTCCAGACAGGGCAACATGGCGGCTTTCGAGCAGCTTGTTCAGCGCTATGACAGACGTGTGTTTACCATTGCGGCCGGATATGTACAGAGTTCCGAAGATGCCAAAGACATTTATCAGGAGGTTTTCATACGTGTGTTTCGAGGACTGCCTAAGTTTGAACTCCGAAGCGAATTCTCGACATGGTTATACAGGATTGCCACGAATGTCTGTTTATCACACCGTGCCCGTACCAAAAAGCACGTACACTCTTCCCTCGACAACGAACGGGAGGAAGAAGACGGGACGGCTCATTCCATGAACGACACGCTCCACGACGGAACGCAGACTGACCAAAGAGCGATGAACGCCGACATATCCTCTCACGTAGGCAATGCCATGGGGGTCCTTTCACCCCAACAAAAAATGGTGTTCACGCTGCGGCACTATGAGGGTTACAAGCTGCGGGAAATTGCCCTTATGATGAAGTGCACGGAAGGCACTGTAAAAAAATATCTATTCACGGCGACCGCACGGATGCGGAAGAAATTGAAGAATCTCATGAATTAACACGAGGTGTACAAATGGCTCACAAACAATTTCACGAAATGATTCAGCTCTCGATCTACGGTGAGCTGGATCAACAGGATCAGCAGCGGCTCGACAAGCACCTGGCGGCCTGCCTGCCATGCAGATCAGAGCAGGAAGACATCAGGAAGTTCCATTCAACCTTGTCGGCGTATAAGCCTGTGAGTGTTCAGGAGCGCGACCTTGTCGATGCGCGGCGTTCCTTGCGGATGACGGTGGGAAGTGCGGGGCCGACACAGTCGTTGGCGGAACGTATTCTCGATGTCTTTTCGGAGCCGTTCTTCCCGAAGTATGGGCCGAAATATGGGCCGACATACGGGACGGCTCTCGCCGCTGCGGCGACGCTTGCTGTCGGTATTGGCTTGGGATATTACTTCTTTGGATCCTCCCGCCAGCCCGAAGCGAGCGGACTGTTCAGAACCATCGCCGAAACCGAACAGGCTGATTTCAATCAGGGAGAGGCGCAGGTTTCGAACTTTCGCTTCGTGTTCAAGAACGAAGCAACGGGCGATATCGAGTTCACGTTCGATGCGACGACACCCGTTCGTATCAAAGGGAATGTGAAGTCGGACGAGCGCGTGCAAAAGATTCTTGCCCGTGTGGCGGTGAGCGCCGAGAATCCCGGAGCAAGGCTGGGGGCTGTCAGTGCGATTGCCGGGCACAGTGAAAACGCGCTGCCCATCGCAAACGAAATCAAGACGGCGCTGATTTCGGTCGCAAAGTACGACGAGAATCGCGGCGTGCGGGCGGAAGCTCTGAGGGCTCTCGAAAAATTCTTGCCCGACCCTGAAGTTGTGCAGGCATATGTGTTTGTGTTAAAAACAGAAAAAAACACCGGCATGAAAATCGCGGCCATCACCGGATTGAGTAAAGCGAAATTTATGCCGGGGTCCATGGGTCAAGACCTTCTTGACATTTTGAAGGAAAAAGTCCAATCCGACGACAATAACTACGTCCGCCTGAGAGCTCAGGTGGCTTTGAGGGAGGCGAAACAACAATGAAATCAATCTATCGAAACATATTATTGCTCCTCGCGGTTCTTTTAGCGGCATCAAACGAAGGAGTCGGCCAAAAACGCAAGGTTGATGAGGCTGGAGTCCGGTCGAAGTCGTTCACCGTCAGCAAAGGGGGAAGTCTCGAAGTCACCACGAGCGTGGGAGACGTCCGCATCAAACCGTGGGACAAGAACGAAGTGCAAGTGGAAGTCGACGGCATCGACGAAGAAGACCTCGACAGGTTGAAGATGACTCAAAACGGAAACTCGATTCGCGTCAGTTTCCGACCGAAGTGGGGTGATTACAACGATGTTCATTTTGAAGTCAGTGTTCCTTCGCAATTCGACGTGAACCTGAAGACCTCGGGCGGAGACCTGGAAATCACGAACGCGCTGAACGGCAAGATCAGCGGTTCGACGGCCGGCGGAGACATCCGGCTGAAGGGGAACATCGGCGGAACGGTGGATATGTCCACTTCTGGGGGAGATGTCGAAGCGAAGAACATCCAGGGCGACGGGACCCTGAAAACATCGGGAGGCGACATCCGGGTTGGTGCCGTCAACGGTGAACTGGAAGTCGGTACATCGGGTGGCAATATCGATGTCGAGAGTGTCGGGAAATCTCTGGACGCAAAAACATCCGGTGGAGATATCACCGTCGGGTCGGTCGGAGGTGAAGCAAGAGTTTCCACGGCGGGCGGAGACATCAAAATGGGGAAGGTCTCGGGGAAGGCCTCGATGAGCACCGCGGGCGGCAACATCGAGCTGAAGGGCGCGAGCGGAAATGTGAGTGCGAAGACGGCGGGGGGCGATATTCGAATTGAGAACGTGACCGGCTCCATTGACGCAAAGACGGCGGGAGGCGAAGTGGAAGCGGAACTCATTCCGTCCGGCAAAGGGAGCAGCAGGCTCGTCTCCTCCGGGGGAAATATCAAACTGAGCATCCCGGATAACGCGAAAGTAACGATCGAGGCGACGATTCAGATTCAAGACCGATGGAGAAAATACAAGGAGAAATACAAGATCCGGTCGAACGATTTCAAAGCCGATTCATACGAAGTGAGCGAGGATGACGAAGAAATCCGTGCAACCTATAAGCTCAACGGCGGAGGTGAAACGATCTACCTCGAAACGGTGAATGCCGACATCGAGATCAAGAAGTTACGGGGACGATAAACAGCAAGCAGTGGAGGAGTAACCATGAAAACGCTGATTCTTCTTCTTTCCGCAAGTCTGTCCATCTTCGATGGCTCGATGTTCCAGGCAACCTGGACTCAGGACGAAGATACGGTGTCAAAATCGTTTCGCGTGAAGAAGGGAGGACATCTTGAAGTAGATATCGACCCCGGCTCGGTTGAGATTACACCGTGGGACAAAGACGAGGTGTTCATCGAGGCGGAGAATATCGATGAACGTCGCATGGAAAAACTGAAAATGTCCGAATCGGGCAACACCGTGAAGGTAGGATATACCGATAGAAGGAGATCCGCACGGGACATTCGGTTTCTTATCAGCCTTCCTTCGGAGTTTCATGTCAATATCAAGACCACGGGCGGGAACGTTATTGAGAGAGACCTGTTGAAGGGCGATTTCAAAGTCGAAACCAACGGTGGGACCGTCGATGTGGAAAACATCGTCGGGCGGCTCGATGTTCATTCCAACGGTGGCAACATCAAGGCCGCAAAGGTTGACGGAGACGCCCAAATCAAGACCAACGGCGGAAACATCACCGTGAAGATGACAACGGGCGTGCTGGAAGTTGAGAGCGGGGGCGGCAATATCAAAGTGGACGCGATCGGGAAAAGGCTCAAACTTTCGACCGGGGGCGGAAACGTGACGCTGGGCGACATCGGTGCGGAGGGGGATGTGAGAACTGGAGGCGGAAATCTGTATGTCGGCAAAGTGACAGCCGGACTCAGGCTCGTCTCGGGTGGAGGCAACATCGACGTCAAAGGCGCTACGCAGCATGTTTTTCTGAAGACCGGCGGCGGGAATGTCACGATGAAGGAGATCAAAGGAACGCTTGAGCTCACCACCGGCGGAGGCGATGTAAGTGTGGAACTGACGCCGACGGGAAAAGGCGAGAGTACAATTCATTCCGGCGGAGGGGACATCACGCTTTTTGTTCCTGAAAATGCGAAGGCCAGCATCGAGGCGAGGGTCACTGAAAGGTATGGCAGAGGAAGGGGACGCAGGAAGAAAATCGATGTGCGGTCGGATTACAAAGCCGACAAGTTTGAGAAAGAGGAAGATGAGATCAACGCCAGGTATGTGCTCAACGGCGGCGGCGATTTGATTGCCGTTGAAACAAGTAACGGGGTGATCGAGATTCGAAAGCTCAAATAGCATTTATCGCCTGACGCAAGTGATGAAGGCGGAACTTCGTTCCGCCTTTTTTTTCTCCAATCAGATTTTGCTTCTCCACCCTCTTCTTTGTATTTTGTGCCTCCAACGCTTGAACTCCTGATTGCCTAAGAAAACAAAGACTGGCCGCTCTCTCAAGGTTGCTCTTGTTCAGGATTGGCTTACTGGTATGCGGGGAGGCGAGAAAGTGCTGGAGGTCCTCTGCGAGCTCTACCCCGACGCCACACTCTTCACACTCCTTCACAACAGAGGGGCAATGACCCCGACGATTGAAGCGATGGACATTCGCACATCCTTCATTCAAAGGCTCCCCTTCAAAGAGGAACAATACAGGAATTACCTTCCCCTGATGCCGCGAGCAGTCGAATCGCTTGATTTTTCCGGTTATGACCTCATTCTCTCAACGAGTCACTGTGTGGCGAAAGGGGCAATCCCTGGTAAGAACGCGTTGCATATCTGCTACTGCCACACGCCGATGCGTTACGTGTGGGAACAATTCGAAGACTATTTTGGCAAAGGAAAGGCGGGTGTCCTCACGAGGTTGGGGATGACGATGTTGGCTCCTTCATTGCGGAAATGGGATGTGAGAACAAGCGGCAGAGTGCACCATTTCATAGCGAACTCAAGGAATGTAGCTGACCGCATAACACGCTATTACGGAAGAGATTCCGAAGTTATCCCGGCGCCTGTCGACACGGAGTTTTTCACTCTGTCAAAACGCAGCGCCGGCCATTATCTCATCGTGAGCGCTCTGGTTCCCTACAAGCGGCTGGATCTGGCCATTCGAGTGTTCAATCAATCGGAAAAGAAACTTGTCATTGTCGGCAAAGGCCCTGATTCAGAAAAGCTTCGAGGCTTGAGCTCGCCGAACATCGAGTTTCTGGGCTGGCAGAGCGATGAAAGCCTGAAAAAACTCTATGCGGAATGCCGGGCGCTCATATTTCCTGGAGTGGAAGATTTTGGAATCGTGCCTCTCGAGGCGATGGCGAGCGGAAAACCCGTCATAGCGTTCGGAAAAGGCGGGGCGCTTGAAACTGTCGTCGACAAAGGCAGCAATGCGACGGGCATTCTCTTCTACGAACAAACGGCCGAGTCCCTCGCAAAAGCTCTCAAGTCATTTGAAAAGCGCCGCTTTCATCCGGAGGCGATCCGACGCCATGCCAAAAAATTTAGCCGGGAGATATTCAAGAAGAGGCTCCAGAAGTCGATCCAACAACAACTGGAGCGCCACTTTGGCGGGTAGATGCCGATGAGGAAATCCGTCTCTTCCGTTGTGCTTTTTCTGACTATGACTTGTCCGGCAGTTTCGTTCCAGCGTGCATCCGTGTTCGACATCGTAATACGAAACGGACGAGTGCTGGACCCCGAAACGAAAACAGACAAGCGGGCAAGCGTGGGGATCATTAGGGGCACTATCGAAGCGATTTCCGAGGATTCGTTGAACGGGAAGAAAGTCATTGATGCTTCGGGTCTCGTCGTTGCTCCAGGATTCATTGATATTCTTTCTTATGACCCGAACGCCGTCGGTGTGTGGAACAAAATTGCAGACGGAGTGACGACAAACCTGGCGATGCACGGCGGAACGGCTTGGCCCGATACGTGGTATGCCCACTACGAGCGCCAGAAAGTCCCGTTAAATTTCGGCGCATCTTTTTTCTATACGGAGGCGCGCAA
>CAYIBG010000145.1:0-5570 GCA_964361365.1 uncultured Ignavibacteriaceae bacterium
TTTCGATGTAATTCTCGCAAGGCGATACCGACAGTTCACGGAGAACACAGGTGCTAGTTGCTTTGTGAGGCTAAGTGGCTTGACGCGATTTGACGGCTTGCTCGCCCTGGCTGGCCTTCCCGTCCGTCCGGTCCACAACCGCTGCCGTGAAATCGCCTTCAGCGACAAGGTTTCCGTCAAAGTCCTCCTCAGAATGTCCGTAGCCTGCAAAAACCTCTGCGTACCCAGGGACACCATAGCAATCGTCTTGAAACCAACGATAGAAGTAATTCGCTGAAGGAGAAACATAATTCTTGTTTGCGTCAAAAATATCTACATACACCCAAACCAGCCATTCAGATGGATGCGACGGATCGGGGTACGAAGTTGTGTCTACAGGTCCAAGGCGGAGTTTTACAGTAAAAGGCCCAGTCTGGGAAAACACCGGCGAGAAGACTATGTTCATTAGAAACAACAATTTGAAAAGAAACGCATGCTTCATGACACGCCTCCTATCATATATTTTGTGTGTTACCGTTTTGCGATGGTGACAATGGCTTTCCCATTAGCGAGTGAACCAACGGCAACGACAGTTTGATTTCGAATTGAGACACGATGGTAGTTTCCTTCCAACCGCGGAAGTTCCGTTCCGAGATAATGTTTCCAAGTCGAGCCATTATAATGGGAAAGATGGCCCAACCCTCCTCCAACAATGATATCATTCAACCCCTGACCAGCAATCGACGAAACATAATATAACGCCTGGGTCGTATCCTCCTTCCATGTTTGGCCTGGTGCTTCTATCGAGAACAGTCCTGCACCGCCTACATAATATTTTTTCCCGGATGTAAACCAGATTGCTCCCACCGCCAGTGGTAAACCAGCTGTGGAAACTTCTGTCACCATCATTCCGTTGATCTGTAACATTTTCAGTGATTGTGGAATTTGTGTGCCGTACGAAGCCACTGCCAGAATCTCTGTCCCACTACCCCAAATATCCTGGAAATCTACAGTCGTTCCACTCTCCAGTTTCTGCCAATTGCTACCACTCCAATGAACAATGCTGCCGCTGAGTCCAACCCCGTAAAAGTCTGCGCTATTTTGTCCCCAAATTCGGTACACACTTCCAAGACAATTAGTTCCTTGACATAGAAAACTCAAATTCGTCCAGCTGCTTCCATTCCAGCGCATCACACTTCCACCGCTGCTCACCAATATATCATTCCCTCCGAATCCAAATACAGCCTCAGCTCTTGCATATCCACTTCCAAAATCCCAAACAAATGAAAGCCTCTGTAAACTCCATTGTTGTCCATTCCATCTAGCAATATTATAAGGCGGATTAATCCAATTACCTTGAGAATCTTTCATACTGATCTCTCCAACTACCCAAATATTATTTTCATCAATAATTGCCACATCATAAAGAACACTACCATTTCCATCTCCTAGCGTGTCAATCTGCCATGTAAAATTGTGGCTGGTGGTATCAGGTTTGTTGTCGTCGGGAGGAACAATACCGCCGTTTTTACAGTCGCTGGAAACGAATGCGAAATACAAAAGAGAGAGGAAAAACGTCGGAGGGATCAATCGGTTGGAGAAGAGACGGGCATTCTGCTTCACGAAAACAGTCCTTCCTGCAAAGGCTCTGTGCCGCCCCCGACCATAGTCTAACCAAGCTTTCATCATTTGTCATGCACGATGATTGCCAAGCACCGTTAGGCTGCTGTTATAGAGCGACCACCAGATTTCTCCGGCTGAGGCATAAATGAGATCATTGAGCTCGCGGCCAGGAACAGCATGAAAAATATGGTTTTCATTTGAGTCTCCCAGTTTATAATGTTTATTGACGCCTGCCGATGACAGCAATAGCTCTATTCCCCGTGTAACCAACAGCAACTACAGTATTACCAACGAAGGAAACACTATAAAAGCTACCGTTTATTCGGAGTTCCGGATATTGCTTCCAGGTTGATGCGTTGTAATGCAACAGATCTCCAAATGCTCCAACCACAACGACATCGTTTGTATCATTCCCGCTCACATCACTGCTGTAATACGCCGTTAACTCAAGTGGAGCGCCTGTCCATCGTGTATCATTGAGTGAATTTTTTCTGTATATCCCACTGCCCACGACATAGTACTTCTTGTTCATCGAAAACCAGACGCCGCTTAAGGGCTCTTTGATGATCCCGCTATCGGCAAGTGTCTGAACAGATGTACCGGAAACCCGCAAAATGCTGCGGTCAAGGGGAGCGCTTGAATTCGCAGCGACAGCAAGTATTTCAGTTTCTGCGTTTGCCGTTGCTCCCCAAATGCCTCGAACATCCAATGTTGTCCCACTTGAAAGTTTTTGCCATGATGAACCAATAAAATGATAGATGGCTCCAGTTCTTCCGACGCAATATAGGTTCGAACTGCTGGTTCCCCACATTTGGGCAACTTGTCCGTCAAATGGGATTGAAGTCATGAAAAAGGCTTTGCTAACAAATGAAGTTCCGTTCCATTGAATGAGATCGGCACTGCTGGCAAACCACACATCATTTAAACCAAATGCAAAAACTGCTTTCAACGGGAAGTATCCCGTAACAGTTCCATAGTCTCTGACTAGTATTTTCACGAGATTCCATTTTCCACCATCCCATCTGGCTGCATTAAAGGCTGGACCGCTATACTGTCCCGCAGAGTCCTTGAGATAAAGCTCCCCGACAGCCCAAATATTATTCGCATCAATGTTCGCTACATCGTACAAAATGCTGCCATTACCAGCCCCGAGCGTATCGATCTGCCATGTGAAGTCATGACTTGTAGTGTCTGGCCTGTTGTTATCTGGCGGTGGTTCAACACCACCGTTCTTGCAGGAGGAATAAAATAGGAGGAAAACCGCGAGAAGGGCAGAAGGTATTAGGGTGCGAAAACGCATGTTAAAGCCTTTCTTGCTCGCCCCTATCGAAGCTAAGGACAAAAAAGGAACTTGTCAATAAATTTTCGATGTAATTCTCGCAAGGCGATACCGACAGTTCACGGAGAACACAGGTGCTCGTCGCTGTGAAGCTAAGTGGCTTGACGCGATTTGACGGCATGCTCGCCCTGGCTGGCCTTCCCGTCTGTCCGGTCCACAATCACTGCCGTTAAATCGCCTTCGGCGACGAGGTTCCCATCGACAAATGCCCGACCCCGAATCTGAATTACCTTCGAGCGGCGGCTCACCATTTCCACGTCGAGCACAAGCTGATCTCCCGGTGTGACGGGCTTCCGGAACTTGACATTGTTCATAGCCATGAAAAACACAAGCTTGTTTCCGGGATTCTCAGATCCGTTCAAGAGCAGGATACCCCCCGTCTGTGCCATCGCCTCAATGATGAGCACTCCAGGCATGACAGGCTGGCCGGGAAAATGGCCCTGGAAAAAGCTCTCGTTGCCAGTCACGTTTTTAACCCCGACGACCCGCTCATCGACCTTGAAGTCGATAATCTTGTCAATAAGAAGAAACGGGTACCGGTGGGGCAGAATACGCTGGATGGCGTTGATGTCGAACACAACGCCTTCCTTCTTTTCGTGTTGGTATTTTCGGACGAGCTTCTTCTGCTGGTACAGCTTCCTCACTTTCTTGGCAAACTCGATGTTGCTGGCGTGGCCGGGCCGGGCGGCAAGAATCTGCGCTTTCAGTGGCACTCCGATCAACGCAAGATCACCCATCAGATCCAGCAGCTTGTGTCGTGCTGGTTCGTTTCGGTAATGGAGCTTCTTGTCATTGAGAACGCCGCTTGTGCCGAGGATGACAGAATGGTCGATGCCGAGCTTCTTGCTGATTTTTCGCAGCTCGTTGTCAGGCAGCTCGCGATCGACGATCACGATGGCGTTGTCGAGGTTGCCTCCTTTGATCAAACCCTGGTCGTGTAAGACTTCGACTTCATGGAGGAAGCAAAACGTACGTGCAGAAGCAAACTCCGAGACAAACTCTTTTTCCAGATTGAACAGGCCTGTGTGCTGGCTTCCGAGCGCCGGGTTGTTATAGTCGATCATGACCGTCAGCCGAAAATCGTCGGTGGGGAGGGCAACGATGCGAACTCCCGTTTCGTCGTTCTGATAATCGATCACCTGGTCGATGATCAGGTAGTCTTTCGGAGCCGCTTGTTCCTCGACACCGACTTCCAGCAGCATATCCACAAACGGTTTAGCGCTCCCGTCGGCAATGGGAGGCTCGATATTGTTCAACTCAATGATAATGTTATCGACCTGCAGCCCCACGATAGCCGCCAACACATGCTCCACGGTATAGACTCGGGCCTCGCCAATTCCAATCGTCGTTCCCCGGGCAATATCGATCACGTGGTCGACGTCGGCGGGGATTTCGGGAGAACCACCCAAGTCGATCCGTCGAAAACGAATCCCGTAGTGTTCCGGAGCCGGCTTGAACGTCATGGTGGTCTTGACCCCGGTGTGCAGGCCAACGCCGGACATCGAAATGGCTTTTTTGATGGTGTGTTGTTGAACGAGCATGGGCGGCCTATGGTTTCTGTTCTTCTTGTTCGACCTTCAGCAGTTCCTGCCTGAGAGTTTCGAGCTCATGCTTCAGCTTTGTGACATCGTGGCTGAGTTCCGGCAGCGAGCGTATGACTGCTTCAATTCGTGCAGCACGATGATGCTCTTTCACGGGACTTCCAAAATATGTCTTTCCCGGTTCGGGAAGCGACTTGGGAATTCCGGATTGGGCCATCAGGACGGTCCTGTCCGCTATTTCAAGATGGCCTGCAATCCCCACTTGCCCGGCGAGCACGCAATTTTTGCCGATTTTTACGCTACCGCTGATGCCTGCCTGCCCTGCGATGACGGTGTTTTCCCCGATGACGACGTTGTGGGCTACCTGTACGAGGTTGTCGATTTTCACTCCCCTTTTAATGAGAGTCTCACCAAGGGTTGCGCGATCAATTGTCGTGTTCGCCCCTATTTCAACATCATCCTCGATGACAACAATGCCGACCTGGGGGATCTTCTCATAGCTACCGTCTGGCTTTGGCGCAAAACCGAATCCATCGCTGCCCACAACGCAGCCGGCATGCAAGATCACTCTGTCGCCGACTTTGCATTGATGATATATCGTTGTTTGGGGATAGAGCAGGCAATCTCTGCCAAGCTTTGCCTGCACGCCAACTACGCAGCCATGAGAAATCCTTGTGTTCTCTCCGATTTCAGCGTTCTCATCAATAACCGAATGTGCGCCGACCGAAACGTTTTTGCCAATCTTGGCCGACCCGGATATTACAGCCGTCGGGTGAATTCCCTTGGGCCACGGATCGATTTGCGGGTTGAACCGTTTCAACACAAGAAGAAATGCAACGTAGGGATCATTGACTCTGATACACACAAGCGAGGAACGAAAACTAAGTTTGGCGATGTCGAGCTTCTTGGAAACAAGGATGGCAGAGGCCTTGGTCGTGGCCAGGAACTTCTCGTATTTCGGGTTGGCAAGAAACGTAATGTCGCCGGCCTGCGCCTCTTCAATCTTTGCAACGCCTTTGATCGCCGTACTGGAATCGCCGCTGACCTCTCCCCCGAGCCATCCGGCGATTTCTTGGACCGTCATGCGA